>CAJMOJ010000043.1 GCA_905215035.1 uncultured bacterium | reverse complement strand
TTGCTGAGGGCAAAGAGGCTGGTGTTGAATGCTTTGAGTGGCGTGGTGATTTTAATGATAGTCGCCACGATATTGAAAATATGGTTGAGCAGGGCAAGGCAATTGCCGCAGCACTCCCCGAACACCCCCTCTTATTCACCTTCCGTAGTGTTAGCCAAGGTGGTCAAGACACCCTGAGTGTTTCTCAGTATGTAGCTTTAAATAAAGCTCTCATCGAGGCAGACATTCTTGATATTGTTGATATTGAAACCTGGATTGGCGACGCAGCGGTACTTGAATTGGTTGCATGCGCTCATGCTCATAATGTTAAGGCGCTCATCTCCTACCACAATTTCAAAGGAACCCCTTCCGTTGAGTGGATGGTCACTTTAATGACGCATATGCTTGATCTCGGCGCCGATATTCCCAAGTGCGCAGTAATGGCTCATAACGCAAAAGACGCACTTAAACTCTTAGCAGCAACCGAAGAAGTTCGTCGTCTTCACACTGATGGCCCTATGCTTACTATGGCGATGGGTCGTGAAGGCAGCATCTCTCGTTTAGCTGGTGAATACTTTGGAAGCGACATCACCTTCTGCTCTCTTGCCAAGTCTTCTGCCCCAGGCCAAGTTGATGTTCGTCTTGCGCGTACAATCATGGATGAACTTCATGAAGTACTATCGTAAGAGAATACCTTCGTTTATAAACTTTAAGCGTCAGTATGAGAGACCAGAATTCTGGTCTCTCATACTGTATTCAGCCATACTATTCTGATAAACCAAACCAGTTTTTAGCTTTTATACTCAGTGCCGCTCAGTCTTATTCTCCAAGCTTTTTAACCTTTTCTTATAGCTCTTTTCAAAGGTTTTGCTCTTCAGAACGCACACTCATTGCTTCGTCTAGTCCCTGCAAGCGTGTCTCAAATTGCGCCTCAGAGAAAACGCGCGGATCTGCCTGGTCAGCATCAAACATGGTATAAGGCAAATCATGTTTTTCTGAAAGCTGGCGCTCCATTTCAAACATGATTCCCACCCAGGGCTTGCAGCTACGCATAACATTACACAAAATACCATCGCATTGGTATGCGTCCAAGAGCCCTGAGCGATAATCACGCCCAATCTGTAAGCCTGTTGCATTATTGGTGCTGGAGTATGAAACACAAAGCTCGTATAAATCTTCAAAGGTAGTCCCATAATTGCCGGTATAAGGGGTGCCAACCATGTTGATTCCCTTTTCGGCAAGAGACGTTGAGTTTTGTCTCAAATAGGGCCAACAGCACAAACCATCCCAAAAAATTCGATATTCTTCTTCTCCTGCAAACGTCGTTTCATCATGGGCAATACGCTCTTTAAGCTCATCGACAAACAGCCTTAGCACTTCAGTAGTTTCTTTTTTTCCACGAGCGATAATCATGAGTGCCATAAAGTTGTATTCGTCAAAGGCGCTTGCAGGCGATGGCTTTGTTTTGCCAATAAGATCCATCGCCTCTTGGAAAAGGCGACCATTTTCGCTTGAAGTCTCAAGCACTTCTTGGAATTTGTTGTAATCAAAGGTCTTGCCAGTAATAGCCTCAAGCTGATCAACAATACCCTGCAATTGAGACTTAATGTACTCAATTTTTTCTGGCTCAAAATCAGCCTGCGTCGCATACGGAACATCCATCATGATAAGGGGGATGTCATATTTCCAGGCAAGATTTTCATACCATTTATTTACAGTCGAACAGATATTGTTGCCCACACACAAAAAGTCGGGAGCCGGAATATCGAGCCCATGCCCAAAGTCCTCATCGCGCTCATCAAAGCCAATGCTAATACGCGCATACGAGCAAAGATCAGCTGAATAACCCAGTGATTCTGCCTTTTCACAAAACGTAACCGCGCCCTTTTTTGCCGCTACCGCTGCAGCGTGGTTTTCTGGATATACCACTTTGATATCCATAACCTCAAAAAGTTCTTTGGCAAAATTTGATGTTGAATAACAGATTGGCTCTCCCGCAGCTTTAGCTGCGCGAATGTCTGCATAAATATCACCCATGCACTGACGAAGTAAATCGCGTGCTGCACTATGCACTTTAACTGACTTCATTTTCTTCACGTCCCCTATCGTAAATCCAACATCTCAGCAAATGCCTGAATGCGTGTTGCCGCCTGTTCACTTGGTGCATCTTGCAACTCAACCTCTAAAATCAAAAAGGGAATATGCGCACGCTCCATTTGTTGTTTAAGTATGGGTACGTCGAATTCTTCTTCTTCGCAAAACTTCACAATGCAAGCAATGACGCCATCAGCACCGCGCTCTTGAGCTAGAGCGGCCACGATATCTCCTCGCTCTTTCTTAGGATCAAGCGCAATAGAGGCACCACGAACTCGTTCCCACAATGCTGCAAGAGAATCAAAGGGATCAATACAGCCCGGCACATCCCCGTCATAACGTACTGATTCTGTCACCGTCCAATCTCCAACAACGGCAAGATTGTTGTTTTCAAGTTCAGTAAGTAGCGGAATAGAATCAACCAAAATGCCGGTTAGAATCACTTTTTTACCAGGAAAATCATAGGGCGGTCGATCCTTGAGAGCTGCGTTGAGTTTCTCTACTAATTCAGTATGATGCACAACGTCCATAAAACGTGCGGCCGCAAATACCTGTTGACGTACCAGAGGTGTAATCACATCCGTATGATCCACGGCAAGTGCCGAGAAGGTTCGCAACGCAGCGCGCTGCTTATTGTATCTTGCAATACTCTCTCGCATTGCACGCTCAGAAATAGTCTCTCCTGAAATTTGCTCAAGCTTTTCTGCAATACGCTTGAGTTGCCAGACATTATAGGCATGTGCCTCGCGTGTTGTACGTACCGCAGGCTGAACATAGTCAATTACCGTCATGTCAGGACGTGCAAATTTCCAATTTTCTTCTAAATTACGCAATCCATCACAAGTAGTGGGGATTATGACAGCATCAAGATAATCGTATGATCCATCTAATGCATGCTCCATAAGAGTAAATAAAATTGAACAATAAAATGCCGGATAATAGCTTGAAGCCGCACCTGTTGGCATCCCACCACCCCATAATTCAATAGGATGCATACCTGCAGCATACACAAGTTCCATCGGCACAAAATAAGGCACACATCCCACTATGCGTTTTTCTGCCTGCTTGGCTGCATTTACTGATTTTTGAGGATCTTGGGCGTATGCACATAACTCCTTGATAAGTTCTTCCACATCAGCCATAACAACTCCTATTTCCCTACCTATTCCTCACGCCTTCTTGTCGCGATTTTGCTCTATCTTTTATCTCTTCTCGCCCTGCACAACCATGCACACCCCTCGCACTAATCATGCATGATCACGAGATATAGATATCCTATTTCAGATATCCTATTTCTCTTATTGCTTGTTTTTTGCTTTGGTGCCTTTGTACGCCTTGTCTTAGCACTTCTCTACTCCTTATCTTGGGGAGCCTCTATATTCCTTACTCTTGTGTCTGCTGTTTTCGCGCCTGTTCTAACGCATAGAGCGCAGCTCCCAATGCACCGCAGAGCTGACAAAGTTCAGAGACTGCAATTTGCGTTCCTAATTGACGCTCTATTGCATGAACTGCGCCTGCATTGCGCGCAACTCCTCCACTCATTGCCACTGGTTCTTCAACAGGACCAAGTCTTCGTACAAGTCCTGCTGTTCTATGAGCAACTGAATTATGGATGCCAGCAACAATATCAGGAATGGCCTCCCCATTTGCTAAATGTGAAATTACCTCAGATTCTGCAAATACCGTACATGTTGAACTGATTTCAACAGGATTAGTCGCCTTTGCATCAAGATCTTGAAGCTTGGAGACATCACTTTCCAAAACACGCGCCATAACATCAAGAAAGCGCCCGGTACCCGCAGCGCATTTTTCATTCATCATAAACGTGTCAAGTGTCCCGTCTGATTGAAGACGCATAGCTTTAACATCCTGACCGCCAATATCAATGATGGTTCGTGTGCCCGGAATTAAGGTAGCCATTCCTTTCGCATGACAAGAAATCTCTGAAATTTGTTTATCTGCTTGATCAAAACGTTGACGACCATATCCCGTTGCCACACTGTAGGTAATGTCATCCCAAGTTAGACCCGTTTTTGTAAATATCTGGTCAAGCGCTTGCTTTGCACCACTTGTTCCAGCGCCCAGATCACAAACAACCCAATCGACCATCTCGCCATTATCATCAACGATAACAACCTTAGAAGCCGTTGATCCAATATCTATTCCTAGTCCATACATAGTTTTATCCCCTCTTAAACTACAGAACACGTTGTTTAATCACTTGTTTAATCACTTTATTTGTATGGTGTGCATTCTTGTCACAAGAAACTAACAATTTTATACATATTATTTCTGGCAAAAAGATTGCAAACGCATACGCAAGCAAAAGCAAGTCACCTATCTAGATTGCTCTCATCTCTAGATTGCTCTCATCTCTCTAGATTACTCTGCAACTAGCATGACAAGATCGAGATAAATCAGAAGAGAGGTGCGGAGATGGGGTGTATCTGGTAACTCCGCACCTCTTCTTACTACGACTTATAATGAGAGGCAATCATACAAATTGTTTTTGTTACCTCCTCATTCTTAGCCACGCATCAAAACGATGCTGTTTTAAACACTGCTGTTTTATGTACGGTATCCTAACTGTCTTCACGAGCCGTTTGAAGCTCAGCAATAAGTTTGTCGCTTAAGCCATTGGTCTGATTGCTAATATCAGCCTGAAGATCCTTTACACCATCAAGTCCAAGAATGGTGTCATAGAAATCGTCATCATATTCAATAACCGTTACGCCTGCATCTTTGATGGTTTTGATAGAATCCTCATCTAAACTCTTAAGCTGTCCTTTAATCTCGTCTGCTGATTCGCTGATTGCTTGTGTAATAGCCTTCTGATAAGCAGGATCTAAACCCTCCCAGAAGTCTTTATTGATTGACATGTTATACGTATAGAGAATGTGATTGGTCTTTGCGAGGTACTTCTGAACCTCTTGCAGGGATGCCCCCACGATAGTGTCAGCTGCATTTTCCTGACCATCAACGGTGCCGTTTTGCAATGCAAAATATACTTCAGAGAATGCTAATGGGGTTGGCTCAGCGCCTAATGCCTGCCAAAATGCCATATGATTTTTGTTCTCCATAGTACGAATCTGGAAGCCCTTGAAATCTTCTAATGTCTGAAGATCTTTATTTGATGTAGTGAGACGATAAGTTCCATCTTGCAAGAAGCCTAAATTGTGCAAGCTACCCTTCTCATAAGCGCTTTGAAGATCCTGCGTAAACTCATTGTCTTCATTTAAAACTTTGTCAATTTGCTCAGGAGTGTTTTGGGCAAATGCCATAGGCAAATCGAAAGCCGCTAACTCAGGGATAAATGAAACCATTGGTGCAGGTTGTACGCAAACCATTTGGATGTCATTTGATTGCTCTTGGCGGAGTAAGTCAACGTCTCCACCAAGCTCAGAATTGCCGTGGTAGTCTACGGTAATTTTTCCGCCCGTAATTTCATTGACGCGTTTTGCAAAATCTTCAGACCATAGATTTCCTGACGATCCTGGTGAAGCGCAATCAGCCAAAATAATAGTTACGGGATCGAGATCAGCATACTCTCCTTCATCTGAATTAGACGCACTATTGTTGTCGTTACCGCAACCTGTTAGGGTAAACAAAAATACCGCTAAAAGTGCTGCCATGCCAACGGCTAACAACGTATACCACATCGAGTGGCTGGTTTTCATCTCCTTATCTGACCCTCTCATGTTTTTCTCCTTTCACTAATTTGTATCCCCAGCTGGCTCCGATGCCAACAGAGTGTCTTATTACTTACCTATCGTGCCTCTACGCTAAAAGACACGTTGAAACAGCTGGAACATAGACAATGATTAAGAGTGCTACTAAAAATGCTGCAATAAACGGCAATGCACGACGAGCAATACTCATAGGCTTTTCTTCTGCAATATTTGCAACAACAAAAAGATTGAGACCAAATGGTGGCGTTGCAAGACCAATAGCCAAACAGCAAACAAGAACCACGCCAAAATGAACAGGATCAAGCCCCATCATTTGCATACCCGGGAGCAAGATCGGTGCCAAAATAATAATTGCAGGTCCTGTATCCATGACCATACCCAGAATCAAGAAGAGAACAACGCATACGCTCAGCGCAATCCACACATCGCCAAATGTATTTGTGATAAACGAAGTAATAGCGGCCGATGCTCCCGTAAGCGCCAAAACACGTCCAAATGCTGTTGCGAATGCCAAAACAAACGCCAACCCTGCATACGTACGCACTGCGGTTGCCATGATGGGTATAATTTCTTTAATTTTTATGGTTCTATAAATAAGAAGAGCAACAATCAGGGCGTAAAAAACACTGATACAGGCGGCCTCAGTTGGTGTTACAAAACCAGCATAAATTCCACCCAACACAATTACCGGGCATAAAAGAGCTGGCAAACTGTCAAGGAATAAGTGCCCGAAACCCTCACTATGCAATTCATCCATTGCATCTTTAATGCGTTCTCGATCTTCACCTTTACGCCTACAGTAAAGAATGGAATAAACCATCAAGCTCAAACCAATTAATATACCTGGGAAAATTCCCCCAATAAAAAGCGCGCCGGTTGAAACTCCTGTAGCCAATGAATACAAGATAAAGGGAATGGAGGGCGGAATAATAACACCCAAACTTCCTGCAACAACAATGAGAGCAGCACTCCACTTGCGATCATAGCCAAGACTTACCAAGAAAGGCACACACATTGCTCCAACCGCTGCTGCAGTGGCGGGACCGGATCCTGAAATTGCACCGTAAAAAAGACAGGTAAGAACAACAGCGCAGGGAATTCCTCCATGGAAGCGACCAACAAAAAATGCAAAGAAATTGAACAGCTTCTTTGAAATGCCCCCTTCCGCCATGATAATGCCACCAAGAATAAAGAGTGGAATTGCAAGGAAGGGAGTTGAGTTAGCGCCAGAAAAAGTATTGTTAATTAACTGGGGAATACTGCCGCCTGTACCCATTAAGGTGATAGGTGCTAATGCACCAGTAGCCATAGCAATACCAATAGGTACCGACAGCGCAATAGCAATAAGGAAAACGACAAATACGAGAACTGCTGGCATTATCCTCTACCCCCTTCCTTATGAACATCCTCGTCTGAAGGCAGATTTTCATCTACAGAAGCACGTGACGTGCCTTCTTCTTCAGAGGTTGTTAGCTGACTAGACTCGGTCCATGCCACGTTTAAAACATCGCGTGGCCTTTTGCGTCGAGCCGCTGCTTTCTTTTCAACATCAGCAATGATGTCTTGATCGCCATCAGTAATAGCGTCATTGGGATTTTTAAGGTCATCGCCCAGTTCTTCTTCAACCTGAGCTTCGATACTATTTTTTGGAGGAACATTAATTGACTTAATATGAAGCACACACATTTGTATGCCACGAATCACGCCCAGTGCAAAACCTAATAAGACAATGAGATACATAATCCACATGGGCATTAGCATTGCAGGTGAGTTTTCGCCACTTGCAATAATGCGCTGCAACACCTCTACGGAATAGAATGTCAACACTGCAAGTATGATGACATTAATAATATCGATAACAATATTGAGAACATTTTGAGCTTTCCAAGGTAATAGCTCTGCAAGTGCGGTTACGCGCAATGTTGTTGCCGTACGAATGGTGTAGGGCAACGAAATAAACACGGTTGCGATCCAAGTAAATCGACAAAATTCTTCTGCCCAAGTAAGCGATTGCACAAATGAAACATTGCGCGCAACTACCTGAATAAGCTCAACGCAAGCCATTAACGCAAGCAATACAATAAGCAATGTTTCTTCAAAATGGTTATCAATCCACTTTATAACCGTTGCTGCCACACTAGTTTGTCCACTAGTCTGTTTTTGACTGCCGCTTTTTACTGCTTTTTCCACTGCTGTTCCCCTCCTTCTCTCATTTCTTTTCGATTTGCTCTCTCTCTTGATCCTCTTGGTCTATCAAGGCCTACGCTCAAAATCCCCTAAAGCGATAATGCTGCCTGACGCCCCTCTCTTATAGCGTCAACAATAAGACCATCATTTTCATCCGCGCGAACAGCGCCTGCGACATAAACCTCATACCCTGCTTTCTCAAGTTGATCCGCAAGTGTTGTATCGGATTTCATGTTTGGCAAACTCATAGCGGTATCGCAATCAAGAACGCAACGCGTCTCTTCCCCTGCCTCAGATGCCTTGATGCGAGATTGCGTGCTCTTATCCTTACTCTGATCAATAGATAAATGACCACGCTCTAATTCCAAAGACGCAACATCGGTAACGATGTCAACATCATGAGAGTCAAACCAAGGAAGTAAGCGATTTCTGTACCGTGGGGGCATCTCAGGCGCAAGAGCTGATTCAGGGCCAACAATAGTGACTCCCCTACCACGCTTTTTGAGCCAAAGAGCACCTTGAAGGCCAGCAATCCCTGTCCCGACCACGACCACATTTTTCCCAACACCAGGCAAAATTCGCTCAGTAATTTTGTTAACAAGACGACCACCCAAGATACGTAAAGGTAAATCCGCCTGATGTTGCAACGTAATAACTGAGGTATGATTCCTTTTTGTTTCCCCAGGAATAGACGTCACTTCATAGCAACCACCTGTTGCAACGATAACTGCATCAGGATCAAAGGAGGCGACTGTCTCAAGCGTTACTTTTGTCCGCATATGAACTGTGATAGGAAGCTTCTTTATCATTGTGGTCAAGTATTGATAGAGGTAAGTCACGTTATCAAGATACGTTCCTTTAATCATTGCTGCTAAAGGCAGATGTCCCCCTAAGCGATCGGACTGCTCAAAGAGCGATACGGTATGCCCACATAACGCAGCGCTACACGCTGCCTCCATACCAGCAGGACCGCCACCAATGACCATAACTTTTTTCTTAACCTTGGCAGGCTTAATATCCATGTCATACTTGCCAAGCGCTGGATTAACACGACACGTACGTGGCCCCATCGTGCCAATTTTTCCACCACCCTCGCAGGTTGCGCAACGATTACAGTGTCGTATTTCATCTACACGACCCTCTTGAAGCTTGCGAGGCATATCAGGATCAGCCCAGAGCGCTCTATTAAATCCTGCTATATCAGCCTTGCCTTCTGAAAGCACTTTTTCAGCTTTATTTTCATCAAGTCGTCCCACACAAATTACCGGAACTGAAACGACTTCTTTAATGGCCGCAGCCGCAGGAATAAGAACCCCATCGCCCTCAAAATCTTTAATATAAGGCTCCATAAAGGGATCTGGCTCTGGATAAGGAAAGTAATCAGCGGGCAAATACAACATGGGAGATGGGATCTTACCAAACCCTTCTCCCGTAATGGACATATAGTCCACCCCTTCTTTTTCGAAGAGTTTAGCGATTTCTTGTGCCTCAGGAATTGTTAATGCACGCTCATTGCCAAATTCGATTCCATTAAAGCGAACTCCCATCAAAAAATTTGATGGGGCAATCTTGCGAACGCCCTGCATAATCTCTCGAGCAAGACGCGTTCTATTCTCAAATGAGTCAATACCATAGCGATCATGCCGCTTATTCCAAACACGCGTTAAAAAGCTAGCCATAAAATAGCTGTGTGCAGCATGGACCTCAATACCATCAAAACCAGCTTTCACTAATCGCTCAACCGCTTCGAAATAATGGTCTTTCATTGACTCGATTTCTTCAATCGAGAGTTCCCGTGGAATAGGATCATTAAGCGGCATTTCTTCTTTTGTTAAGCATGACGGACCAACAGGATCAATAACATCGGCGGGGCCCGCATGGTGCAATTGGGCTATAGCAAGAGAACCGTTTGCATGAATAAGATCAACAAGTTCGGTAAGACCCGGCAGGAATTTATCATCCCATACGCCACCCATGGTAAATTTTGCATCACCCCATGGCATAAACGACATCGTATCAACCGACACCATAGCAGCGCCACCAGCACTAAGATGGTCAAAGAGCGCTTTTACCCGATCGGTCACAAACCCGTCTTGCGACCAATACCGCGAACCTGCTGCCGTCTTAACAATACGATTTCTGAGCACGCGGTTACCTACAGTAATAGGCGTAAGTAATGTTTGAAATGCTTGCGTCGCCATAACTATTCCCTTATAACAAAAGCCTTTAAAATGCCGTCATAAGCGGCGCAAGCGTATTGATGGTCATACCACCATCAACTAAAAGGACTGAACCCGTTATATAATCAGCTTCATTGCTTGCGAGAAAATAAATTGCATTAGCTTGATCTTCAGGAATGCCAACACGGCCAAGGGGTGTCATAGCATTACGTTTTTCACGAGCCCCTGGTTTATCAATACGTTCACGATTAATGTCAGTATAGGTATGACCAGGCGCTACCACATTGACACGCACTCCGCGTGGGCCCCACTCGCCCGCAAGCTGTTTAGACAGCATGACAACACCTGCTTTTGAGGGCGAATACGATCCCGAAATAAAAATAGGATTCACGCCACCCATAGAAGCAATATTGACTATCGCTCCACCCTTATCAAGCATGCAACCACCTAATACCTGACAACAGAAAAACGTTCCCGTCAGATTAACGTCAATACACGCTTTCCAACTTTCCTCAGAAAGATCAGCCAAAGGGAGACTGCCTGCTCCTTGATAAGCAGATCCGCAAACAAGCACATCAATTTTGCCAAACTGCTTCATGATGTGATCTTTAGCTGCAATAACACTCTCTTTTGAGGCCACATCAGTGTGAAGGTACGTTACGTTGTCGTATTGAGCTGCCCACTCAGCAATGCGGTCATCAAGAATATCAAGAACGACCACATGACAATCAGGCTCTTTAGCAATAAAGGTTTGGCAAGTTTTAGCACCGATCCCATCAGGCTTTGCCCCTCCTGTAACTACAATTACTCGTCCATGATTGGTACCCATAACTCCCCCTTTATTATGTCTTATCCCCTCTTTTACATAACGTGTTACATAACATGTTATGTAACACGTTATGTTACTATTCGGCACTGATTATGCAAGAGAAAATTACAAATAATCTCTTTTCATAGTGACAAAAGTTATTTAGCTATTACTTTGATTGGTTTCGAGAATGTAACGGGAAGTTACTTTTTCTTAATACGAATTGCACCCTTGTCGCAACGATTGCCCCAGGAATCAATCAGTTCATCGTCTTTATAAACGCACACAATTTCACAATGGTTTGCGCATTTTTGACAGATGACCTCGCGAGTTACGAATTCAAAATCACTAATATCAAACTCGAAAGGATGCCATTGAGACGAAGGTGTATCAGCAGCGAGCAAAGCAGCCCCATACGCTCCCATAAGATGTCCGTCAGGATCCACCAATACCGTCGTACCGAGTGCATCCTCAAAAGCTTTTACGACGCCAATATTTTTAGAGACACCACCCTGAAATACAACAGGCTCAACAATGCGCTTTCCTTTTCCTACATTGTTGAGATAGTTGGTGGCTACCGCCTTACAAAGACCAGCGATAACATCTTCGCGCGGATACCCTACCTGAAGCTTATGAACTAAATCAGACTCAGCAAACACCGTACAACGTGCTGCAATGTTAGCGGGTTTTTTGATGTCAGGGCAATTGCACCAAAATCCTCTACTTCCACTCCCAAACGATGGGCTTGGCTCGATAAAAATGATCCCGTGCCCGCCGCACAAAGCGTGTTCATGGCATAGTCTGTTGCAACGCCACCTTCAATACAAATGATCTTTGAGTCCTGGCCACCAATCTCTAAGATGGTACGCACATCAGGATGCAAATGAGTTGTTCCCACAGCATGTGCAGTAATCTCATTTTTGATTACCGCAGCATCAAGGACTGCACCTACCAGTCTCCTTGCCGACCCGGTTGTTCCCACAGCCATAACCTCATAGGTAGCAAAATTCCCTGCAGCCTCCATTTGACTCTTGAGATCTTCTACTACACGACGGGTAGCATCAGTTGGATTGCCTTCGGTCCAAAGATAGGAACGCGCCATAATGGTCCCTGTTTCATCAATCACTACGCCTTTGGTCGAAATCGAACCGGTATCAATTCCCAAAAACGCTTTTTCCATGGTTACCTCACTCTTACTGTATTTAGCGCGCTTTACGCATTGCAATCATGTCATAAAATGCTTCAAGACGTGTATCAAGTCCCGTATCCGATGTCTGAGAATCATAGCTTAGATACAAAATGGGGACACCATAATCACGACTCATCTTTTGCAGCACGGGCATTACATCAATTTCAGGCGTGCAACCAGCACTCTTAAGATGGATAATGCCATCAAATCCTTCTTCAATATATTGCTTAGCAGCTGCCAGCGTTAACGTTGATGTAGGACCCATATCAAATTGCACGTACCCTGCTACGCTGCGACGGAGATTGGGCTCGTTATAATGTAAATTACGATTGGTCATATTCATTTTGCGTGCAACGCTCACACCCATTTCTAGCAACTTATCCTCAATAAATAAGTTGCTATGAGCATCAACAGCGGTAAAGTATTCGCCTACTAAACCAACGCGGATAGGATCAACTGGTTTATCGATAGGAAGCGCTTTAAGTGCAAGCTTTGCTTGCTCAAATGCCTGATCGATCTCATGTTTATTCGTTGCTGCACGCATATCCGCAAAGAATATATCACGTGCTCGTGCAAACGAACCATTCTCTACTTCAAATCCTGCTTGCGCTAGATATAAATCATTGTAGGCATCCAGCACTTCCAACATATGAAGCAACACCAGAAACTGTTTTGCTCCCTCAGGAATAGAAAGATCAGGGTTGATCTTTTCTTTGCAAATACTAATCAATTCTGTCGGAGGCCCATCGATAACCGTCGCAAAATTTAACATGGTAAAGTCATAGCCCATATCACGCAAAATCGCCTCTTGGAGCTCTCCGTAATACCCAAGGCGACAGGGACCCGCAAATTGCACCAAAACATCTGCGCCATTTTCAAGAGCTTCAATATAATCACCCAAAATATGCTTGAAAGGAGCGCACACATAATCTGTTGAATGTAACGTACCCAATTCAAGCGTACGTCGTGTTGCTTCAGGCAGTTGTACAAATTCAGCATTAAGCACTTGTTCTACAAAATACTTGAAAGCAATGTCGTAATAGCCATAGCGCATAAATGCAACCTTTTTAGTTGAATGACGCCTATCGCCTGATGCTCCTTTACGTGCTTTATTCTTTTCTTTTTTAGAATTTTTTTGCGTCTTTGTCGTCTTTTTGCCTGAGCTTTGCCCTGAAGCAGATAACCCCTTTTCATCTCTTAAAAAGGGACGCAATCCCTGTGGCTTTCCCGGTTGAACAGAAACGACGGCAGAACGGATATCATCGTAGTGGTGCTTGAGTGTATCGATTGCATCACGACGCATCGTATGAAAGTCGGGGTGTTTACCATTTTGCTTATTTTCACTCATGGATATACCCTCCCTTGCGTTGATACCCCAAGATGTCAACAAAGCTCTCAACTCGTGTCTCTAATCCTGCAAGCCCTGATTGAGCATCAACGGTAATTGAAAGGATGGGCTTGCCTTTAATAAAGCGCACGATAGCATCATTGGTCATAGAGTCAGGACCGCAGGGAAACGCACTCATTAAAACAATGCCATCAATCTGATCATAGAGTGCCAATATAGCCCCAATAAGTTCACGATTTACCACCCAAGGCATGGTGTCAGAAAAAGTATCGCTCAAAGCTAGTGCTTTACCACGATCATATTGGTCTGCACAGAGCGCCACAGCACCACGCTCTTCAAGCATCTCCTTAACAGGATCGCCCACATACGCATCATGTAAAACATACGGATGAGCAACCAACAGAATCTTAAGGGGTTGCTCGTCAACAGGAAGCTTACTAATTGAATCAAGCGTATTATTAAGCGTGGAGTACATGATTTTATTCTCTTTTTCCTGCGCTTTAACAGCAGCTTTGTAAGCCGCTTTAGCTTGTTTTTTTGTTGCGCCGAGTTGTTGTCCCAGATTAAGGAATGCTTCCGGTTCTGAAATCTTTGTATCTTCACTATCGATTTCTGCCGAAAGAATCCTCAATGGCTTGCGTTGCTGTTTACTGTCCGCTTTGGTTATTACAGACTGCACACTAAACACATCAGTCGGATTACTTGTTCCTGTTGCAAAGGTATTGGACACCAAATCAGGAAGCGCTTGAAATTTAGTACAGAAGCCAACATTGTGGCCAAGATTATCAACCGATGGAATAAAGAGCGCATCAACCTCATCGTTATGCAGAAGTGCATCAACATGCCCCATATAGATTTTGGAAGCAAGACAGCATTCGTCAACTGAGAAGTGATCACCCCTCTCCAAAATAGCTCGATCAGTCGGATCACTCACTACAACACGACGGCCAAGCTCTTCAAAAAACGTACGCCACAGTGTGGCATAGCGATAATAAAGCAACCCACGCGGAATGCCGATAGTCTGCACATCGGCAAAAGCAGGTTGATGTAATAGCTCTAATGGATTCATAGCACCCCTTTATGCGCAGAACACATAGTAGGACATCTTGCGCAACGCATCATTATAAAGGAGTGCACCCGCTGCCGAGTGCACTCCCACAGAATTGCTATAGGGTTGTATAACAAGCTGTCTAACAGATTGTTTTATTTCATGAGATCACATACTGCTTGTGCATAAGCAATAGGGTCATCAATAGGTAAGCCTTCCGTGATCAAAGCCTGATCGTACAAAATAGAGGTATATTGAGCAACTTTAGCCTCATCGCCTTCTACTTGTGCAGTCTTGAGCACCTCAAAAATAGGGTGCTGGGCATTAATTTCGAGCACACGATCACTCTTGACATCCTGCCCATCAGGAGTCATGGCCATAATCTTTTCCATCTCAAGACTAATCGGACCATCAGCAACAACACAAGCAGGAGCATCAGTTAAACGCGCAGATACCGCAACACGTACAACCTTGCCATCCAGCGCCTCACGCATTGCAGTAAAGAGCGCCTCGTTGTCTTTAGTAATTGCCTCAGCAGCACTCTTCTCATCCTCGGTCTCAAGATCAAGATCCCCACCTGCAACATTCTGGAAGAGGAACGTCTTAGGCTCTGTTGCTTGAGTACTATCAGCCGTATCAGACGCGTCAGCTGCAGCACCGGATGCATCCGTTGGAACATCAACCGTATAATCTTGCATTGCCATCATGCAAAACTCGTCGACGTCCTGAGTACACAACAGCACGTCGTACCCTTTATCCATCACGCTCTTAACGATAGGCATCTTGGCAAGTCTATCGGCGGACTCTCCTGCCGCATAATAAATTGCTTTTTGCTCAGCAGGTGCTGCATCAATATACTCAGCTAGCGTTATCATCTTTTGCTGTTTGGCTGAATAGAAGAGCAAGAGTTCCGCTAAATTACCCTTCTCCATACCATAGCTTGTGTAGATACCATATTTCAAACCGCGTCCAAAGTTCTCAAAGAACTTCTCATATCCCTCACGATCCTTAGCCAAAAAATCAACAAGATCTGCATGGATTTTCTTCTCCAAACGGCGAGCGATAGCACGAAGCTGCGAATTATGCTGGAGCGTTTCACGAGA
This sequence comes from uncultured bacterium, assembly GCA_905215035.1. Lineage (GTDB taxonomy): Bacteria > Actinomycetota > Coriobacteriia > Coriobacteriales > Eggerthellaceae > Anaerotardibacter. Next base: position 2,397 of record CAJMOJ010000043.1, on the reverse strand, counting down.
AATATTAAGCGTAAGATCTTGGCTATCTACTACACCACGCACAAAGTTATAGTGATCAGGCAACAACTCTTCACATTTTTCCATGATGAGCACGTTGGAAGAATAGAGCGCTAAGCCCTTCTTGTAGTCTTTGGTATAAAGATCATATGGAGCATGCGATGGGATAAACATGAGCGCATCATACGACAATGCACCCTCTGCATGTACCGACATAGTACGAGCTGGATCCATAAAATCATGGAAGTCAGTCTTGTAAAACTCGTTGTATTCTTCTTGTGAAACCTCTGATTTACGACGCTTCCAAATAGGGATCATTGAGTTAATCGTCTGAATCTCTTCTACGGTCTCATACTCAGGAGTCCAATCGTCTCCCGCATCCTCAGGCTTAGGTAATGCGCGCGTAGTCTCTACTTCCATCAAAATGGGATAGCGTACATAGTTGCTGTAGCGCTTGATGAGATTTTTAAGCGTTGCCGTCTCAAGATAGGTATCGTAGTCCTCTTCGTCAGTATTGTCTTTAAGCTCAAGAATGACTTCGGTACCATGCGTTGCTTTTTCAGCAGGCGATACGGTGTATCCATCAATGCCATTGCTCTCCCACTTGAACGCCTCATCGGATCCATACGCACGTGAAATGACCGTCACCTTTTTTGCCACCATAAAGGCAGAATAAAAGCCCACACCAAATTGACCAATAATATCAACCGCATCGCCCTGTGATTCTGCATTGTCGGTCTTAAATTCCAAGCTTCCAGAATGTGCAATCGTGCCTAAATTTTTCTCCAGCTCATCAGCGGTCATACCAAGACCCGTATCAGCAATACTGAGCGTACGCGCATCTTTGTCTGCCGTAACCTGAATACTCAAATCATCTTTTGAAATGGTGATATCAGGATCAGTAAGGGATTTGAAATAGAGCTTATCAACCGCATCGGAAGCATTTGAAATAAGCTCACGTAAGAAAATTTCGCGATTGGTATAAATGGAATTGATCATCAAATCAAGTAAGCGCTTGCTTTCGGTTTTAAACTTTCTCATGAATATCCTTTCTCTTGCATGCGTCATCTATCTCTATTGCGTCAATCTCTGCTACATATTTGTAAAACGTGTTTGTAAACGTCATGTATAAAATTAGCACTCCCAAGCCGAGAGTGCTAATTCTGATTCTAGTAAGCATGAAAAATCTGTCAATGCAACACATAGGTTATCTGAGCAGAACTCACAAGATATTCAAATTTCATGACGAAGTAGCTACAGTTTATGCCCTGCAAGCGTGTTATCACTTATGCACGTGCAAGCCCATCGACAGGAAGGACAATGCCAGAAACATAACTTGCCAAATCACTCGCAAGATATAGATAAGCATTAGCAATATCTTCAGGCTCAGCCATACGACCAAGAGGAATAGAAGCAATCAAAGGCTTGATGAGCTTCTCAGGTAACGAGTCGACCATATCAGTGTGAGTGATACCTGGTGCGACCGCATTTACGCGAATCTGTTCCCCTGCAAGCTCGCGTGCTAAGGAGAGGGTTAATCCATTAATAGCAAACTTTGACGTTGGATATGCCGAGCCTGATGGCTGACCATAGCGAGACACCATAGATGACGTATTAATGATGCAACCGCCATCACCCTGTTCGCGGAAAATACTTACTGCTACCTGACAGGTATAGAACACTGAATTCACGTTTAAATCCATAATGTTTTGGACTTCCTCAGGCGTGTAATCAAGAAGATGAGTACGTGAGTCCTTACCAGCGTTATTACCTAAAATATCAAGACGGCCAAAGGCCTCAACAACCTTTGCGAATTCCGCAATAATAGAATTGGGGTCAGTAAGTTTTGGGGTAATTCCCATTACAGGATAATCGGGGTTAATTTCAGCAAATTGAGCAAGCGCTTTATCAACAGTCTCTTGGCGAGATCCACAAATGGCAACCTTAGCACCATTCTCTAAAAACTTCTGAGCAATACCAAAACCAATACCGCGCGTGCCGCCTGTGATGATGGCAACTTTGCCTTCAAGTAAATTCATATCGAACTCCAATCTCTACTCACATATTCGTTAGTCGACTGCCATCATAGGTGAAACCCGCAGGTCATCTATACGCTACCGTGGTTTTGTCGTGGTCTTGTCGCGTTTCTGTCGCACGTTTGTTGCTTGGATGCGCTTCTAAAGCTTGCTCTTTTCTCGTAATGCTACAACTAGTCTTGGCCGTCTCTCTAAGCCGCTCAGGATAGCAAGATGCCAATTACCCGATAAATCGTTTTACTTTTCCTATAATGTAGCGAATAGTATTTGACAACTTCTTCGATTGTTGTATTATTTCTCTTGCTGAAAATGCGCCGTTACCTCAGCTGGATAGAGGGACTGACTACGAATCAGTACGTCGGGG
>CAJMOJ010000042.1 GCA_905215035.1 uncultured bacterium | reverse complement strand
TTCTGCAATATACAAAGCTGCTTGTTGTTCTTCTTCTGTCCCTGCTGGTCGTGGACCAATTTCTTCTGATAAATACGCGATATCGTCAAGCATGTTGGCCATATAATGCCCCTTACCAAGCTCTACCAGTTATTTATAAAAACATCAAACCCTTTTTGGGCATGACGGGCTATCCGTGTTTTATCTACACGGAGTAAGAGTATACGTTATTTTGCGGACATGCGGCACAGATTAGCACGAGAATTCACTAACATTGCGTTGTTTGCACAGCTTTAGTCGTGTGTGCCAACCCCTAAATAATCGCGCAGGAAGGCGTCTGCCGCTGCTACATCATTGCGCACCGCATCATAGCGATCAGTAAGCGCCTTTCCTTCTTCTTCATAATAATCAACGATGATCTGCGTAAACACATCGGGAAGATCCGCTGCAAGTGCCACAGACTCTTGATCGGCCTGATTATAGCGCGCATTAAGCGCTTCTGCTGTTGCTTTGTCTTGGATTAGAATAGCGGCATCAGAGTCGAGTGCATAAGAAATAGCTTCGAGGCGTTTATCGCAATAGGCAGAAAGCGTGTCGAGGTGCGCTTGAGGACATTGTGTTTGTATAGTGTCCACTTGCTCTTTTGCTTCCGTAAAGCACGTACGCGCACTTTCTAGATACGTATTTGCATCTTGAACATGTTCTGGCGTGGTATCACCCACAATAGTTGCTGCTTCTGCCATAAGTGAATTGCCTTCAGTAACTTTATCTTGTACCTGTGCAATGCTATCAAACGCCTGTTTTGCAGCACTATCAAAACTAAGTCGTTGCTGGGCTAAATCCAACAGCGTACGTCGCGCCGTTATTGCATTAAACACATGGTCAAGTGCCTCATTATCACGCGTTGATTCAAGCGACGTTCCTTCAATATTAGTGCGTGCTATATCAGCATAATGTTTAGCCGAATCAAGATTGGCAAGAGCATCAGGGATAGTACCTGTAAGCTCTTCTGCACGTGACACGGTATCATCGTTAAACGATTGAGCAAAGAAAGCATCAATGGGCACCATGGTTTGGTCAGAGTTAGCCAAATATTCACATGATGTTTTAATGAGCGCCTGATTAGATTGTGCGCGTTGGTGCTCTTTAATTACGTATGTCGCACCCATAACGCACAACACGCCAACAACCACTAATACAATAGCAATACTGGTAATACGAGCAAACCGACGAGCACGCTGACGTCGTCTGATTTCATCCTGTGCTTCAACCTGTAAAAATGTTGGCGATGGATTAGCATGCGCATAAGTATGCGCTCCATCTTGTGGCTTAACTCGTTTGCGTTTCCTTTTTTTGGATGACGGTGATTCAGAAGCATCTGCCCCACTTTGGTCGGAAAACGCTCCCGCTGCGTGGGGAGACGAACTCATTGTTTCAACAACCGTAGTAGGAACATCAGCATCCGTTTGCTTAGAGCGTCCAAAGAACCGACGACGATTCTTTCCTTTTGAGTCCGCTGCTAAATTCCCCAATACATTAAATGAGATCTCATTGGGCTTACCTTGGGAAAATTCAATAAGATGCAGCGAATCCTCTTCACTGCGTCGCAGCTTACCAATTATCTTCTTGTTTGTCTTTTTAGGAGCATTCGCCACAGCACACGATCCTATATAAAGCCATCTTTAACGTCATCTTTACGTCGTCTTGACCATAGCAAAACCTGCTATGCATTATTGCAACCATCTTGCTGACTATTCGATCGCTCAAGAGACGCATTTATAGATGCACTCGTCTCGCAAGTTTTCTGTTTTTCTGCAAACTCAGTAACACGTGCCACAATCTCATCTTTTGGAAGCACTTGAATATTAGTGGAAGGAAGCGAATTTAAAAACTTCTTGCCATAGTATTTGGTAAGAAGACGCTTGTCCGTTAACACAACCACACCTTCATCAGTAGCTGTTCTTATCAAGCGTCCCACCGCTTGTTTAGTCTCAATCACAGCAGCAGGAAGTGAGTAATGTGCCCAGGCGTGATCATCCTGTAGTGCACGTTCACAAGATAGAGGGTCGGTCGGCAAACCAAAGGGAAGTTTAGGAATAATTACGCCTTTGAGGGTCGCACCCGGTGCATCAAACCCTTCCCAGAAGCTCTTTAAAGCAAACAGGCTAAGATGCTCATCCTTAAGGAAGTCATCACGAAGACCTTTTGTCGATACTCCCCATTTTTGGCATACCAATCGCAAGTTTTGCTCTTTAAGAACAGGATTTACCTGGTCAAAGCAACGTTCCATATCACGACGATTAGTAAAAAGCGTCAATAGCGAGCCACCCATTGCAACATGTAATTTAGCCAATAAATCCTGCAAACTGGCTAAATACTGCGCATCTTGGGGCTCTGGCATGTCTTCAGGAATGTAAACATGCATGTGTGAGTCAAAATCATAGCTCGAATCAACTTGAACGGTATTTGCACGTGAATCGGGTGATTGGTTTAGTCCCATCGCCTGCTCAAATGAGTCAAAACCGTTGTCGACCGAAAGGGTTGCGGAAGTATAGACCACGCTATAAGTGTTTTGATAGAACGTCTCATTAAGCAGCGTGCCGACATCGAGAGGCTGAACGGTAAAGAGCTCATTCAATTTGTCTTTAGCTCTGTTGAGTCGAACACTATACACTTGGTTTGCATTATGTTGAGAGAACACTGCTTGAAGAGCCTCTTGAACCTCACGCAGCTCTAACGCAACCAAAGCAATCTCTCGTTGCTCAGATGTTGTTATTTCAAGCGACTCAAGATAGGCCACAATGTCACGCGAAGCCTTAATGAGACTGTCAAGTGTTTCATTAAGCGCTTTTGCGCATTCAGACACTTTTGCAAATACTGAGCTCTGCTTGATGTCATCATTAAGCCAAAGCTCACTGTACTCGTATCCACTCTTTTTACTTTGAGGATCAAAATAAAGCAAATCTTTTGCTCGCAAACAGAATTCTTCAGCAGCCATAGCATAAGCTCCGCCAGCTTTTAGCGCTTTGTTAATCAGCGCATCGAACAGATGTTTGGACTCTGATGTAATGGAGGTATTCCGTTCAGCACGTAAAAAGATGTTATGACGTGCCTCCTCTGACGCAACGCGTCGAACAAGCGATCTAATCTGCTCAGATGCAAGCCCTGTTGATAAAGCTGAACGTGCTTCATCCTCTGCTCCGTGCGCCTCATCGACGGCCCAGAAACGAATTGGAGGTAGAAGCTCTCCTTCATAACGCACATCCCAAAACAACAAGGAGTGATTAGTAACTACTACATCGGATCGCTGTGCTTGATCTCGAGCACCATGAACAAAGCACGAGCGTCCATAAAAAGGACATTTTCTGCGTAAGCACTCTGCGCTTTTTGTCGAAATCTGCCATTTGGGAAGCGCTCTAAAATCAATCTTGAGCGCATCCATATCATCAAAATCGGTTTGATCAATAAATGACAGCAACCCGGCAAGTGCGGGAGCCTGATGTACCTGATTACCCTTGAAAGTAACCACATGAGGACCCTGCTCTACAATTCGATTAATCTTGCGATTACAAGGATAATGCGTAAAACCTTTAAGAGGAGCATAGGTAATATCAAGCACACTTTGCAAGAGAGGCAATTCTTTATTTACCAACTGATCCAAAAGCGCATTTGTTTTTGTCGCAACCCCCACCGTAATATTGTTATAACGCGCAGCATAGGCAAGAGGCACTAAATACGCCATAGATTTGCCAACACCTGTTCCTGCTTCAACTGCTAAATTGGTCGATGTTGCAAGAGCATGATTGACGGCAAGTGCCATTTCTATCTGCTCCTGGCGAACCTCATATGATTCATATAGCGTCCCGACAAGACCATCGGGTGCAAATGCAGCCTCAATCTCTTCGTCGGTCGCAAATCGTAGCGCTGCTGGAATCTCAGTCGATAGAGTAACAACCGTATTTGTTTCACGTGAAACATCATGAGAAACACTATTAGTTGAAATATTAGTTAGCTCATCAGATGGTTTATTAGCTGGATCATCAGACAAGCTATCAAACTCATATGAACTAAGAGAGGCAATTGCTCCATCAAAGGTATCTGATTCGTAGATTGGAGTACCATCAGGGTTAATGCCAACGATCATTGTTTCACGTGAAACAATTTCATCAGCAAGCTTCTGACCTGCATAAACACTATCAATTACATTGTGATTGATGTCTAAACTATCTTCCTGCAACTCCTCAGCGGTCAACTCTGCTTCACGTGCAACATGCTCAGCATGACTAAACGCATCATGGCGTACTTGTTCTATCTCACTAGTAACAGCAGCTAAACGCGCTTTGCGCAAACTATATGCCGGAGCTTCATCATCCGCTAACTGCTTAAAGACATAGGCAGTGTTCCACTCTTCGATTGTTGCCATACCCGCAATGTGTGCAACGAGAGCAGGTGGCATAGTTGCAACTCCTGCAAGCAGAATGCGATACACCAAGCAGGTCGAAACAACATCATCATCTGCACGGTGTGTAGAATCGGGTCCACCAAACGCGCGAACAAGATCTAAAAGTCGATGAGAGCTAAAGCGGGGGAGAGTAATACGAGCAAGATCAAGCGAATCGATCCACACATTATTCTTTAACGCCTCTCCCTCAAGCGTTTTGGTAACAAACGTCCTGTCAAATGTGGCATTATGAGCAACTAAAGGCACATCGCCAACAAAATCAACCAATTGACGTAGCGCTTCGGCAGGAGTAGGAGCATCTACGACATGTTCCTGTGAAATATGAGTCAGATGAGTAATTTCATCAGGGATAGGTTGCCCTGGATTTACAAAAGTAGTGTACCAATCGACGATTTCACCCGCATGCATACGTGCAGCGGCAATCTGGATTAGTTCATCATGATTAAAAGAGAAGCCGGTCGTTTCGGTATCAATAACAACCACATCTTCAAGTACACCAAAGTCATGGCTCTGAGCATAAGCCGTAAGCCCTTTATAGCGCTCAATCACACGCTGAGGGGTATTTTCTAAGATATAGTCCTTGAGATGTGGTGTGGGATATGTACAATCATTTTTCATAGACCTAAGCCTATCATTGCTTATGCATTATTGTGGCCAACTTCCACAAAGATTCGAGGAGAAACCATGGCAGATATTGGATATTACGGAGCATACGTCAAGTTTATGACGGAAGACAAGCGTACTGCTTCAGGGTTCTTAGGAGCCGACAATATGGTGGGTGACCGTTTTACTATCGAATCTGAATATACTGATGGTGAACGTACGGGTTATATTATCAATCCTTTTGGCATCAAGATGGGAACCGTTGATGATAACGTACTTGATAAGGTGGAGGTTTTAAAAGCAAAAGGTTGGGCTGTTACCGGATTGCTTGTTTTTGTTGCTTTTACTGAAGAGCCAAAACCTGGCTATTATTGGGGTGAACTTGCGCTTATCGCATATGATCCTACCTACGAAAGCGCCTTCTCTAACTGGATTTCCCTTGTAAGCAAAAAACTTGGCTCAGGAGTTCGTCCTGATCTTAAGTTAGGTACAAAAGGTTTCAATCAAGTTGTTGACAGTAATGGATCATGGTTCCCTACTGGACGCCATCAGTTGCCCCCTAAGCAAAAAGGTACTGCTATTGTTAAATCTGAACGATCAAGTACTGAGCGATTAGTCGATCAAGCCCGCAAAAATAACATAGGTTGCACGATTGCTGGTTGGGCATTCATTTTGCTTCTTATAGCCCTTATTGTTTATGTTATTCATCTCTGTGGTGTGTTTTAAGCCTGTCGCATAAATAGACCGAACCGTCGTAGATACCTCTTATACAGCAGATTGAAACGCTCTGAAACCCATAACTCTACGGTATGTTATTGATAGTGGAGCTTAAACGTGTTTATAACATGTTTAAGCGAGTGCATTTTCAATCATCATGGTGCATACTTCGCTAAACGAAATCCCATCAGCACGCGCTGCATCAGGAAGCAACGATGTAGCGGTCATGCCTGGAATAGTATTGGTCTCTAATACCCAGAATAACCCCTGGTCATCCATAATAAGATCAGTACGAGAAACACCTCTACAATCAAGGGCCTGATGAGCCGCAAGTGCTAAACCTTGCGCTTGCGCCGTTTGTTCAGGAGTAAGTGGAGCGGGACAAATATGCTCTGATCCACCAACGGCATATTTTGATTCAAAGTCATAAAACTCATTAATAGGGACAATTTGAATTATGGGCAGCGCCTTTGCTTGCTCATTTCCTAATACAGCAATCGTGTATTCATCACCCGCTATAAACATTTCTGCTAAAGCGTGGCTATCAATCTCAAATACCGCCGTTATAGCGGCTTCTATATCCTCGATAGTGTGGCAAATATATACACCAAGTGCAGAACCCTCAGTTGCCGCCTTAATGACGCAATCAACCCCAAGTTCATCCACAATATCAGCTGCCGTAAGGCCATCTTGAGCCGTAAATTCAAATGATTTTGGTGTGCGGATATCAAATCGCTCATATAACACCTTAGCACGCGCTTTATCAAGAGCTGTCGCACTCGACCATACACCCGAACCCGTATAAGGAAGTCCAATGGTTTCTAGAAAGCCTTGGATCGTACCATCTTCACCATACTTACCATGAAGAGCAATAAACGCTACATCAAAGTCTTCCTCAATGAGACTCACAAGATCATGTTTATCTGCTGGATCTAATACGGTAACTTGGAATCCTGCTTCAGTAAGAGCAGTTTGTACGCCCTTTCCTGAGGCTAGTGAAATCTCACGTTCTCCACTTTTTCCGCCACATAAAAGTGCAACACGTGTGTTTTGAGGAACAATGGCCATAATATGCTTCCTTTTAAGCGCCTACGAAGATGAAACCATTTATTGCATTGAGTATATCAAAGCGATATCTAACCTGAGTATAATAGCCATCATGAAATCTATTACGACATATCCTCTCACAGAGATCAAAAATCTCCTGCAAGACCTTGGACAGCCCTCTTTTCGAGCTCAACAGCTCATTGACTGGATCTATAAAAAGGGTGCAGCAAGCTACGAGGTAATGACTAATCTCCCCCAATCATTGCGAGAAGATCTTAGTATTCACTACCCGCTTATTCCACCGCGTGTGGTGGATAAACAGGTATCACACGACGGAACTCGTAAGTATGTACTGGAGTTTGCCGATGGGGTTAGGGTAGAAACGGTCGGTATACCCTCATTTGATACCACAAATACAGGAGAACCAAAACATATCACTGTCTGTTTTTCCACTCAGGCAGGATGTCCTATGCAGTGCGCTTTTTGCGCTACCGGTACTGAGGGACTTACACGTAATCTTTCTGCTGGAGAAATGATTTTGCAAATCATCACAGTTCAAAATGATTTTCAAAGTCGTGTATCTCACATCGTAGCGATGGGACAAGGGGAGCCATTCCTTAATTACAATGCTACCCTTGAAGCGTTGCATTTCATGAACGCAAAAAAGGGATTAGAAATTGGAGCACGCCATATTACCGTTTCAACATGTGGCGTTATTTCAGGCATTGAACGATTTGCCCAAGAACCGGAACAATTCACTCTTGCAATTTCGCTCCATTCGGCTCAGCAACCAATTCGTGATGAACTTATGCCACAATGCGCTCGCTGGCCACTTCCTAATCTTAAAGAAGCATTACTGTCATACGTAGAGCGTACCAATCGGCGCGTATCGCTTGAATACCTCATGATCAAAAATCTCAATGACACACCTCAAGCTCTCGAGTCGTTAGTAGAGTTTACGGAGGACCTCCTGTGCCATATCAACCTTATTCCTTTTAATTCGGTTGATCATTGTTCTTACCAACCAAGTAGTGAAGCAGTGATTAAATCATTTCAAAAGGAATTGAACCGTTCAGGTGTCGAAACCACCATCAGAAACTCTCGCGGATCTGATATTGCTGGTGCCTGCGGTCAACTTAAGAACAAAATTCTTTCCTAAAATACAATAACCCCTCAGAAGCGTTCTGAGGGGTTTTAAGACGTTGGTTTTACTTTTTTATAGAGTTATCGAATTAACTCTTTTTCTAGTCTCAGATTTGATCTCAGGAAGTAGTTTTAAGACTCTGTAGAATGAAAAATTGCTTCCACAATTCTCATGAGATCTTCTTCAGTTTCAAATGGGATCTCAATTTTATTTTTACCTTGCACTGTTTTAACACGTACTGGTGTAGCAAGAAGACGAGTTAAGCCACGCGCAGCTTTTTTGAAACTTGGCGGAGCGGGTTGTCGCTTAGAAGGTTTCCCTTGAGCAGCTTCCTTACCAGCAAGCAAACGTGCAATTGACTCTGCCTCACGCACCGAAAGTTTTTCTTCCATTAATTTCTTGGTAAGTGTTTTACGACCTTCAGCTGAAGGAATTGAGAGAATTGCACGAGCATGTCCTGCCGTAATCTTTTCTTCAAAAAGAAGCTGTTGTGCTTCTTCAGGAAGTTCTAATAAACGCAGTGCATTAGCAATGGTTGAACGTCCCTTTGAAACAGTCTGGGCCACTTCTGATTGAGTCATCCCTTTACGTTCCATGAGACGCTTATATCCATACGCCTCTTCAATAGGATTAAGATCAGAACGTTGAATATTCTCAATCAATGCTAACTCAAGAGCTTTGTCACTATCAGCACTCCAGTAACGTACCGGTATTGTCTCCATCCCTAATAATTTACAAGCCTGATAGCGGCGCTCACCCGCAATAATCTCGTATGTTTCTCCCCGCTTACGTACCAAAATAGGCTGTAATAAACCATCTCGCTTAATTGATGCAGCTAATTCTGCAATCTCATCCTTTTTAAAGCTTGTACGTGGCTGATCAGGATTAGGGTTAATCTTTGCGAGAGAAACTTCACCAACCTCACCCTTTTCATCAGTCTTTTTAGCTGGTGTTGGTGCAGCAACTTTTGCTTTAGCTGCTTCAGCCTGTGCCTTTATGCTTCCCATTTCAGGTTCTACAGCAGGTTGTGTAGGTTGCTGAGAAACCCTTTGGGTGCTGGATGAATCTACTACCGATTTACTTTGTGATGAAGTAGGCGATTGAGATACTTCTGGGGATGCAGCTACGGTTTGCGATGGAGACGTAGCCTGACCCTGTGCCTCTTTTGCAGCCTTAGCACTGCGTGAAGCCGCAAGCGACTCTGTTAAGCTTGGTTTAAGAGGTTTCTTTTTAGGACTTACTGTACTGCGTTGTGGTTGCGGACGACGTGCCTCACGTTCAACAACCTTTGCATTTTCAAGCGCTTCGTCACTAAAAATAATATCGTGAGCCTCTTCAACGACAGGCTTTTCTTTTGAAGTTGCCTGAGAAGATGAAGATAATTGATTATTTCCTGTTGGTGTCTCTGATGCAGCTTTCGACGATGAGGTTGCCGAAGTATCAGGGGTTTGTTTAACCTCGGTCGGCTTTTGTGTCGTAACTTGTGGAGTCTCTGTTGACTGTTGAGATTCAGGCTTACGCTCTGGTTTTTGCTCAGACTGAGAGACAGAAGCTATTGGTTCAGCTGCGTCGAATAATGCATTTAAGCCGCGACCAAGGCCGCTTTTTTGTTTTGGTTTAGCCACGAGCGATCACCTCTTTTGCTAATTCAAGATAAGCATCGGCACCTTTAGTACCGGGAGCAAATTCAATAATTGATTGTCCATAACTAGGAGCTTCGGAAAGTTTTACCGAGCGGGGAATCATTACATCAAATACCGCGGGACCAAAGTATTGACGAACTTCATCAGCAACATTATTAGAAAGATTAGTTCGTCCATCGTACATAGTAAGCACGATACCAAAGATATCTAAGCTTGGGTTCAAGATACTTTTGACACGCTTCATTGAATCAAGAAGTTTTGTCACACCTTCAAGAGCGTAAAATTCACATTGAATAGGAACAAGAAGTTTATCTGCAGCAACAAGCGCATTAATCGTTAATAAACCTAATGAAGGAGGACAGTCGATTAAAATATAATCATAACGACCGCGAAGAGAACCTAAAGCGCTTTTAAGACGATTTTCGCGAGCCATTTCATTAACTAGCTCGACTTCTGCACCAGCTAAGTTAATAGTAGATGGTAATACGTCTACTCCTTGAGTTACACCAGCCAAAATAACATCTTCAACGCTTGTATCACCCAACAACACGTCGTAAACACATGCTTCAACATCGCGTTTATCAATACCAAGACCGCTCGTCGCATTGCCTTGTGGATCAAGGTCTACTAATAAAACCTCTTTCCCCATAGAACCCAATGCTGCAGCCAGATTAACCGCAGTTGTTGATTTACCAACACCACCTTTTTGATTAATGATGGCAAAAACTTTAGTTTGGCCAATAACATGATTTACAGGAGGTTTCTCTTTATAAGGGACATAATGAGGACCAAAATCTTCTTCCTCATCCTCCTCATCAGAGGTAGTTACCTCAGTCTCAATTGATTCTTGAGGTACTTCTCGCTCAATAACGACAATATCCTCACTATTGTCGTCTAAAACCGTAGAGGTTTGAGCGCCATCTGCAGCTTTTAGCTCTTCTTGCTCTGATTGTTCTGGAGATGTATCAGAAGATTGATGAGTGGGAGTCGCTGATGGATTTAAACTTTGTTTCAGATTCCCAAAAAAGCCCACGAGAGCTCCTTTCTAGATATGTTGGATTTGATTATAGCGAATTCCCAGTAAAACAAAATCACTCATAGATACTTTTTAGGAGAAATGGCCAAAAGTATTGCAGTAAGTATTATAGAAATACACTCTTATCGTTTGTTTATCTTGGCCTTATACAATATTTATCAGCTTTATACCTCTCATAAACCTTTTATATGGCTTACATACGTGCTTGTTATAGTCTTTTATATATAAAACACCTGCAATGTTTCACGTGAAACACTACAGGTGTTTTTTGCTTATATAACCTAATTAACTATTCCTTAAAGAAGAAAGAGTTTATGTCTTATACCTCTTCTAGAATATTTAATACGGTTTCTTTTGAGCCATACCAACACGTCTCGGCAATTTCACACTAGGTTGACTAATTTTTTCGAAAACGATAATTGATCGATGAGTCACTTGATCTGATAAAACAAATTCGCGTTGTTGTATTAATCTCATTCCTAATAATGATTCTAATTCTTGTGCATGAGAAATCTCTTCCTCACTAGGTTGACCTTTATAACAAACAAGATGCCCGCCAAGCTGTAGAAGCGGTGATGCTAATTCAAGTAAGGAGGGAAGTGAAGAAAGAGCGCGTGCGGTAATAACTGCAGCAGACTCTGGCTCTTGTTGAGCTAATTCCTCAGCACGACCTGCATAGGTTTCAATTTGACCAATTAAATCAAGTTCTACAATAATTCGATCTAACGCTTTAATCTTCTTACCAACTGAGTCAACAAGAAGTGTTTGGCGCCCTGTCATAATTGATAAAGGAATACCAGGAAAACCTCCACCTGTTCCTAAATCAATAAGACAACCTTTAGGTGCTTGTATTATTTCTGTAAGACCTTGTAACGAATCTTCAATATGGAGCAGTTGACCTTGTTCCCATGTAGTAATGCGTGTCAGGTTTGTAACTTTATTTTCTTGTATAACAAGTTCAAGATGTTTATTAAGTAATCTACTTTGTTCTAAAGAAGGATTTACATCCATGAATATTCCTATCGTAAAGAAAACAATGTTTCACGTGAAACATTAACGCGGAATAATCACAACACGACGTGCATGGCCCTCACCTTCGGATTTTGTCTCAACGCGGTCATCATTACGAAGATAAAGGTGAACGATACGACGCTCATATGGAGTCATAGGACGTAATTTAATACGACGATCTTGTTCGACAGCTCGTTGAGCAGCTGAATAGGCGATATCCTCAATTTTTTGACGTTGACGTGATTTATATCCCTCAACATCAATAACAACAGGATATCTAAATCCGAGCTTACGATACAGGATAGAAGTAATCAAGAATTGAAGTGATTCTAACGTGCGGCCATGCCGTCCAATTAATACAGCTAAGTTATCACCAGTGATATCAAGAATTAGCTCACCTTCATCGCCCTCGTATTCATCAATAGTCACTTCGCCAAGTTCAAAATACTTAAGGATATCTTGTAAAACTGCAATAGCAGTATCTGCTACTTCGTCAATTTCCTCATCAGTAAATACTTGCTCATCTTCCTCAAGTATTTCCTCTATTGCTTCTGCTTCATTTTCTTCAGCAATCATTTCATTGTCTGCTTCATCGTGTGTCGTTACTTCAAACTCATCATCAACTTCGCCATCATACATAGCTTCAGGTGAGTCATACTCTACTTCCTCATTTGAATCAAATAAATCAGTCATTTGTTTTCTCCTTAAAATCAAATCTCCCCTTCTATAGTAGAAGGGGAGTAGTCGGTAAAATAAAGATCTATAACATTATAAATACTCAATAGAATACTTCGAGCATGAAGAATAATTTACTTCTTGCTTTTAGTAGGACGTGGTTTCTTCACCTTGCGCGTGACTTCAACTTCAATAGGCTTAAGCTCCTTCTGAGCCTCTTCCTCTTCAGCATCACGACGTTTTAAAACACGCATAGTAATTTGTTGTTGGAATACACCAAAAAGTGAAGAAACACCCCAGAATAATAAAACACCTGCAGGGGAACCCCAACCAATCCAAAGCATAAATAAAGACATAAGTCCCATCATGATCATTTGTTGTTTTTGTTGAGATCCTGCCTGGCCTTTTAACATCAACATTGATGGTAAAAAGGTACAACCAGCAAAAATTAATAAGAGAATCAAATAAGGAATAAAAGGAGCGACGCCAACGCCAAACATTGTTGCAGGAGAAGCAACAAGGTTAGGCAAAATACTATAAAAAGAATAGTCAGTGCCACCCGTTCTTGATCCCATCTCGTTTAATACTTGGAATAAAGCAATAAAGATAGGCATTTGCAGGAGCATTGGCAAACAACCTGCAATAGGATTAAAGCCGGACTCTGCATAGAGTTTTTGAGTCTCTACTGCTAGTCTTTGTTGATCATCAGCATACTTCCGTTGGAGTTCCTGCATGAGCGGATTGAACTTCTGCATCTGATACGATGATTTAATTTGCTTTTGCATTAAAGGGAACAAAAGCAAACGGAAAATCAACGTAACAATAATGATAGCTAATCCCCAGTCGAGGCAGAAATTATAGAAGAATTCGATAATGTAGAAGATAGCATCTTTAAATGCGTCCCACATATATACAAACCTCTCAGTCTAATGTTTACGCCTTAAGCTAAAAGTTTCCGGTACTGGATCATATCCATATGGTCCACCTGGTCTACATCTCAAAATACGACGAAGTGTTAAATAGCTTCCTTTAATAAAACCAAATTTCTTTAAAGCAAGTATCCCGTATTGTGAGCATGTAGGAGTAAAGCGACAGCATCCAGGAAAGTGTGGTGATATAGCTATTTGGTAACACCTAATCAAGCCAATCACAATACGGCGTGGTATAGCTTGGATAAATGTTACGATTTTACCCATTTTTCACACTATCCTGTAAGATATCAGCAATAGATTTCCTACATTCTTCAAGCACTTTACTATAACTTGCTGTATTTGTTTTTCTCTTTGCAAGGAAAACAACATCAATTTCAGGCCAAGGGCCTCCTAAGTCATAACAAAGCGCTCTCATACGTCGTTTTGCGCGATTACGCCATACTGCGTTTCCATTCTTTTTACCCGCAATAAAAGCAACACGGCCACTAGGGCCGTGCTGTGATGTTTGCGTTACTAGTAAGGTTACTGCCGAAGTGTTGTAACGCTTACCATGAGCAAAAATATCGGAAATTTCCGCGCTGGATTTTATTGTTCCAACCACGGTTCCTCATTCATTTAGACGCAGAGACGTTTACGACCCTTAGCGCGACGTGCAGAAAGCACTGCGCGACCACCTTTGGTAGCCATACGAGCACGGAATCCGTGGGTCTTTGCGCGCTTATGATTATTTGGTTGATAGGTGCGCTTCATTACCAGTCCTTTCAATAATTGCAACTTGAAAAGTATAGCGTCCTACTAATTCTTGTCAACTAAGGATTAAGAGGTTTCCGCGGTATAGAAGCGTATTTTTAAAGAAAAATACATGAATTTAAAAAGTGAGATAACCATACTTATTAAGCTCGACTCCAAAAGTTAATTTCTGTAACTTCAAGGATATGATCCTTAACAGCCCAATGGAAAGTATTAGCAAAATATCCAGGCTCAAGATCTAGGGTAGTGTCAAGTGCGTATACACGTAAGGTGTAACGATGATCTTTATCAGGTGGGCACGGTCCAATATAACCGCGGATAATTTTTTGAGCCTCTTGTATACCCACCTCTTGAACGGTCTCATTCAAACGGCTAATAACACTATTAGATCCTTATACTGCATCCCATTTAGAATCACGAGCAGCACCTTCAGGAATAAGCGTTGTTGTAGGATTAATATCACTAGCTAACCAATGAATCCATGCAAAACCACAAACAGGTATGGAATCATAATCATAAAAAGCAAGTGATAGACTTTTAGTCCCCTCAGGCACATCAGTAATAGAGATAGGAAAAGATAGAACACAATTACCGGCACTTCTATCACTATCAGCCGAATATTTACCATACATATCTAAAAGATAGTCTTGATTATTAAGAGGTATTGCAATCTTCATGGTTGATCTCCTATAGATTTATCAGATCAGTGAAGATAAATAATATGGATATGTTTCATTATAAGGTAAGTGCTATCTCATATCCTATATCGGTTAATACACGCTTTTTTTCTTGTTGCTGAATCAATCCTGCATCCATAAGTTTAGATAGAGCATTGTGAACACTACTTACCGCAATACCGGTCTTATTATGAAGCTCAGTAACACCAAGAACCTCATGGGGGAGAAGCGCGCGCAATAAAGATTTTTCATTGGAAGTTAATTGCGTTCTTGCCTGATCTATAAGATTTTGATCAGTTGTCATCTCTTTACGAGGCATAAGTGAGATGGTAATTACTGCTCCACCATCAGTGTTATCTTCAATGGTGTAATATCCCTTTTGTGCAGTAAGGTAATCATGCATGAGAGGAAAACCAGAACCTACACCTCTTATATAGCGTTTCATTGGTTCTGTGGCTGAAGTAAAGCCGGGTTTCTGGACAAGGTCTTTATGTTTAATGCCAGGACCCTGATCAGTGAAACGAATAGTATTACCTTTATCAAGAACAGAAATAACTACTTCTTTAAAGCTAGCATGAATAAAATTTTCTGATACCTCACGAATAACAGTATAAGGAATCATGCCACCTTGATCTTGTGCATTTTGATACGTAAGTGAGGCTATTCGCTCAATAAACTCATGAGTTGGCCCACCCTCAACTTGAATAACACGAGGTGCACTACGTAAATCGTCATAGATCGCGATACGTGCAGGATTGGTGAAATGAGAATAATCCTGTTCATCAGTAGGTACTTGATTTGATAAAAATATTTGCTCTTGATGTAGTGGATCAGTATAAGAAGGAATAAATTCCTGAGGAGCGCCATAGTAGGGTGGTACATATTGGGCATTGTAAGGATTATCCCTATAAGAGTAAGAGCCTGATACGGGATCTGGCATTATTGGATACCTTTGATAATTTATATCACCGGAAACATTTTGAGGTATTTCAGGCTGAACGGGGTAAGGATACGCACCACCATTCATCGTTGCGTATCCAGGATACGATGTATAGAGAAAAGATTGCTTATAATCCGCTAGAGGATCGTATTGCATAGGAGTATCCGACTGAGGTAAATCAGCCTGATTCTCTGAAGAAATAGGTTGTTCGTTAAATGAATCCATATTCTATTTCTTTAAGACTTTCATGCTAAAACGATTTTTTTCATTTTCTTTCAAGTTTTCATTCTGATTGTACGGTGTTTCTGCTTTATATGAGAGATAAATTCGCTTTTACTCACTATATTTCATTCAATAATTCATTTTCTTTCGAATATTCATTAAATTAATCTCGTCTTTTCAAAGTTTTCAAGATTTTTTCCAGAAATTGTTGAAAAGTGAAAAATCGATATGAAAATTCATGAAAGTTCATTGTTATTCATGAGTTATTTAATAGGGATAGTGTTGAAAAAACATGCTTTTATACGCATACACTTCTCTATTCTTCTTATAAACGCGTATTTGTAGCTCAATATTGATTCCTACAGAAATTATGCGAAACGTCTTTCTTAATCAAAAAAGTAAAATACCAGTATTGATTTTAATAAAAAGTTATGATTGACAATGTTTTACCTGATCAAAAGCATTTTTTAAAATTTCAAGTAGGTAATTAAATTCGAATAAAAGCCATCTAGAAAAATATGACTTTTATTAAAAATATTCTTGACAAATCTCTTTAAACCAACTTATCAACAGTCAGACAAGCCTATTTTCTCGTCTTTTAAACAGTTTGCACAATATGACCTACTCATAATTGTGCAAAACATCGAAATAATAGGTTCTTCCTCTGTGTAAAACTTTGTTATACTGGCACACATGAGCTGAGAAAAGGGTTATCACTATGGATATTGAAGAAGTTTGGGAACAACTTATTACTCAACTAAAATCGTATAGCAACGTAAATGATTCACAAATTGATGCATTCTTTTCTCGTTTAAAAATTCAAGCGGTGAGCAGTGGTTTTATTATGTTAACTTCACAAACCACGTTCATTAAAGACTGGATTGAAACGCATTATTTACAAGATATTAAGCAAGCGCTCTTTGATATTTATGGTGTTGATTTTTTTATTCAAATTGAAGTAGACCCATCGCAACCTATCTCTAATACTATTTTCCCAGCCATGGGTGCTAACACACAAGCTTATGAGACACATGATCAATCTGCTCCTGCTACAACACAACACAATCAGCAGATGCCTTACTATATACCTTCACCATCTTCAGGATCAGTAGATCAGTTAAATCAAGGGGATGCCTTCCAGAGAGTAACTCCACTCAATCATCTTGATACACAAACACCAATGCGTTCTGTTCCACAAAGTCTATCTCAAGATCAAGAACCATTAAGAGGGACTCCTAAAACGGTTGTTGAGAATACTACAGGAGCAACTTTAGATACTCGTGGATTTGATTCAGTAGAATCACCACTCCAAGCAAATCATGTCAATACGATTATCCCAGGATATAGTTTTAGTAATTTTGTTATTGGTGAGTCAAATCGTATGGCGTATATGGTTGCCGAAGAAGTAGCTTCACGGCCTGGTATTGAAAATTACAATCCTCTCTTTATTTATGGGCGATCAGGTGTTGGAAAAACACATCTTATGTGTGCAATTAATAACTTTATTATCGAGAACTATCCTGATGAATTCCGCGTTTTTTATATTGATTCGACGGAATTGGTAAATAGTTACTCACTTGCTGCGGTTGAGAAAAGCGTTAATAAGAACAGCTTTAAGAATTTCGATAGCTTTTTTGATGATATCGACGTACTTCTTATTGATGACGTACAAAACCTTCAAGGAAAATCCAGCACACTTGACCTCGTGTTTCAAATCCTCAATAAGATGGTAATGCAAGGAAAGCAGATGATTCTTGCTGCTGATCGTGCACCAAAAAATATTGATATTGATGAGCGATACCAATCACGTTTCGGACAAGGAACTATTATTGATATTCAGCCACCTGATGATGAGACTAAGCGCAATATTATTAAGTCCTTTATCCATCAATGTGAAGAAGAAGAAGGAATGAACTTTCCGCTTAATGAAAGAATCATTGATTATATTGTTGAGCGGTCTTCATCAAACGTGCGTGAAGTAAGAAGTGCAGTTAATACTATTATTCTTGAAGTAAAGATGAATCAAAACGCTGAAGTTTCTAATTATGAACTTGAACGTAAACTAGAAAATCATTTTCTAACACAAGACAATCGCATTACGATTGATGTAATTCTTGAAGCAGTTGAAGAGTTCTTTAAAATTAAAGCGGAAGACCTTTTTGGAAAAAGTCGCAAAAAGAATGTTAATCACGCACGTCAGATTGCGATCTACCTCATTAGACAGCTCCTTAATGAGCCATATGAAGCGATTGGCGAAATCTTTAATCGTAATCACACAACTATTATGTATTCAAATGACCAAATTGAGCTTAAATTAAAAGAAGAGCGTGATCTTGCTGAAGAAGTTGAAGCAATACGTAAGTTAATCAAATATCACTAAGATTTAATATTACTAAAACGAACGATAACCACCCACCGAGAAAGTATGGTTAAAACTCAAGCGTAAAACTCACTTATTTTCTGTGGAAAATTCTCGAGAACCTACCGTAAAACAAAGCAAAACTTCTTTAAAACCTAAG
>CAJMOJ010000041.1 GCA_905215035.1 uncultured bacterium | reverse complement strand
TATTTCTGAACTTGCAACTAAAGCGCCAACTCCGGGAGGGGGTGGCGCTTCTGCTTATTGCGGCGCTCTTGCATCTGCGCTTGCTTCTATGGTGGGCAATCTTACGGTAGGTAAAAAGAAATATGCTGCCGTAGAGGCTGAGGTTGCACAAGCATTGGATGAACTTGCGCAACTTCGAGAACAGTTGATTGTTTTGATTGAAGCAGATGCGCAAGCGTTTGAGCCACTTGCTGCATGTTGGAAAATGCCCGCATCAACTCCAGAGGAACAAAAAATAAAGCGGGATGCAACACAAGCAGCACTTGTGGATGCTTGCGCGGTTCCGCTAGAAATTATGGGTGCCTGTGCAAAAGTGATTGTACTGTGTGAGTTTATGGCCCATAACGGATCAGTAATGGCGCTTTCTGATGCAGGTGTTGCGGCATTGTTTGCACAAGCTGCCCTCGAGGGCGCATCGCTTAATATCATTATTAATGCTAAATCAATTGATAATGAAGCAGTTGCGCAAGACTTTTTAATCAAACAGCGTGTGCTTATTGAGACCTACGGGAATAAGGCGCGTGAGACGTATCTTTTTGTGCGCGCAGCAATTGCGTAGTAAGGATGTTGTTAATGGCTCTTATTATGAAATCAAAGCCGGTTGTTGATGCAATTCGCGATGCTATTGTGCCCCGTGTTGCGCAGCTCAAAGAGTGTGGCATTACGCCAACCTTGGGTATTGTGCGGGTGGGTGATCGACCCGATGATTTGAGTTATGAACGCACTGCTATTAAGCGAGCTGAATCACTGGGTATTGCAACGCAGGTATTTGCGCTTGATGCACAAGTGTCCGAGGAGGATTTGTTAGAGCAGCTGCGTATCATCAATGATACTACCGCCATTAATGGCTGTCTTATGTTTAGGCCTTTGCCAGAATTTATAGATGAAAAAAGGGTATGCGATGCGCTTGTTATCCATAAAGACATTGATGGGATTTCGACTGCTTCTTTAGGTGCAGTTTTTAGCGATGACCCACAGGTATTTGCACCTTGCACGGCAGAAGCATGCCTTACCATGCTTGATCACTATGATATCCCTGTGGCGGGAAAGCATGTAGTGGTGGTTGGTCGTAGCCTAGTAATTGGCAAGCCCGTTGCTATGTTGCTTTTGAAGCGCAACGCTTCAGTGACTATGTGCCATTCTAGAACCGAGGATTTGCGTAGCTTAACACGCCAGGCTGATATCGTTGTATGTGCTACAGGAAGACCAAAGGCATTTGATCATACCTATTTTTCTGCAGGTCAAACAGTGATCGATGTAGGAATTTCGTTTGATGATGAGGGAAACCTATGCGGAGATGTTGATTTTGACGATGTGGAGCCTTTGGTTGGGGCACTGACCCCCGTGCCGGGTGGTATTGGTTCAGTGACAACATCGGTTACGATGGAGCACACTGTACGTGCGGCCGAACAGCAAGCTGGTGAATAATACGATGAGTGGTACGCTTGTGGAACACACCGATGATTCGGCTGTTTTTGTAACATCTAATCCGCAGGCAACTCATCTGCTTGGAAGTCTTCTTGCGCAGGAGGTATGTCCCGATGCGGTAATCACGCTTGATGGTGATCTTGGCGCGGGAAAAACCAATTTTACGCAAGGTCTTGCAACTGGTTTGGGTATCACGCAAGCAGTAACATCGCCTACCTTTTCACTACTTGAAGTGTATATGCAGGGACGTTTGCCCCTTAATCATTTTGATTTGTATCGTCTTGAGAGTTTAGAGCAGCTTGAAGATATTGGGTTTTATGATGCTCTTGAGCAAGGAGCCGTTTCAGTTATCGAATGGGCTTCACTCTTTCCGGATGCGTTGCCTGATGATCGTCTAGAACTTATTTTTCAGGTAACCGATGAATCTATGCGCAGCATTGCGGCTTGTGCAACGGGTCCGGTTTCGCAAAGGGTTCTTCAAGGTTGGATTACGCGTGTGATAAACGAGCGTTGTCTTACAGATGCGCGTGAAGAGAGTTCGGGTGCAGCAGGATCAGGTGAAACAAGCTCGGGTGAAGCGAGTTCAGGCGGAGAAGATGCAGGTGACGAGAAAACACGTGCAAAAGATGTAAGCGAAGATAAAGAGTCCTACATCTTGAAATGCGTTGATCAGCCACAGGAGTACCAAGCAGATCAGGCAACACAACGCCGAACAGAACAGGTAGCAAAGCAGTATGTTATTGCCTTTGATACCGCCAATGAGGTAATTGCGGTAGGGGTGGGCAGACTTCATGAGTCCAACTGTTCAATTGAGATAGTTGCTTCACTTGAAGAACCAGCGTTTCGTGCTTCCAACACCAAACTGCTTGCGTGTATCAAGCAGGTATTGCGTACCGCAGGGATTGAGCGTGAGCAAATTGCCTGTGTGGTATGCGGTCGTGGTCCTGGATCGTTTACAGGGGTTCGTATTTGTGTGGCAACCGCTAAGGGGATGGCAGTGGGTCTCGGCTGCCCACTTTATGGCGTTTCAACACTGGATGCGCAAGCATGGGCATATCAAAAAGCGGGAGGACGAGGGGCATTAGTTGTATTAGGCGATGCTATGCGCAAAGAGGTATATCCTGTGCGTTATACCCTTACTGATACCGATGTAATGCGTCTTAATACTGATACAGTCATTAAAGCTGCTCTAGCACGTGCGTGGATGGGGCTGCCTGATACAGTAGAGCAAATCCCAGAAGAGAATTCATCGTGTCTCACAGGAGCATGCCATGCATCAATCGCTAAAACTCCTTCAGTGATCATCACGGGTGATGCGCTTCATAAATATAGCGATCTTTTTACTGATCAAGCGCTGTTGCCGCAAGAGCAGTGGTGTCCAACTGGTGCCGGATTGCTCTATGCTGCACAAGCTGCATGGCGGGCCGGAGAACTTGATCCTTGGGATAGAGCCCTAGGAAATCCCTTGTCATTACTGCCTATTTACACGCGTCTTTCTGATGCTGAAGAGCATGAACGCCAAAAGTTTGCTCAGACAGAAGAACCTATTACCACCGCTGCGGTTAGTGAGCTTGAAACGGGTGTAACCCATGTTGAATCTGAGCATAGCGTGCTGACCGATCAAGATTGGACTATTCGCTATCAACCACTTGATGGTGCTCATGTTGCTCGTGTTGCTGAACTTGAATTAGAAACAATGGGGTCAGATGCATGGAATGAACAGCAAATTGCCGATGAGCTTCCTCGTTCTGATCGTACTTGGTGGGCAGCGTACAAAACAACGCAGGCAGCCCGACAACATGTTGATCCGCAAGCCGATGAGTTGATTGGGTATGCGGGAGGCTGGATTGTTGATGGGCAACTTCAGATTCTTAAAGTTGCAACGGATCCTGCCTTTAGGCGACAAGGCATTGCGCAAAAACTCATTGCTCTGCTAGCTCGTGACGCGCGCGATCTTGGTGCTACAGAGGCAACGCTTGAGGTGCGTGCTTCGAATACAGGGGCGCATGCCTGTTATCGGGCGTTGGGATTGCAAGAGATAGGCACACGACCCCGCTATTATTCAGACAGAGAAGATGCCAAGATTTTTACTGGACCACTACCAGTTTCAGAAGAGCAGACGGATCATTATCTAGCCGGAATGGAATTACAGCTAAATGCTGTTGCTCGTACGGATTGCACCTGCATTGATCAGACTTGTACGGATCAAGTAGATCGCACTTATATAGATCAGGCTTGTGATAAACATGATCTTAATGAATGGAATTTCGATACGCAGGATCCCTATGCAAAGAACGGGATTCCAACTCAGGTGTCGCGAAATTTGATTGTGGCGTTTGAGACTTCCTGCGATGAAACCGCGGCGGCACTTATTGATCAAGAAGGCACGATTATTGCTGATGTGGTGGCATCGCAAATTGATTTTCATGCACGTTTTGGTGGCGTTGTGCCTGAGATTGCTTCACGCAAACATATTGAAGCGATTGCAGGTGTCGCTGAAGCGCTTCTTGATCAGGCGCGCCTCAATACCGGTGATGCAACCTTGTCTTGGGATGATATTGGTGCGGTTGGTGTTACGTATGCTCCCGGTTTGGTGGGTGCGCTTGTTGTCGGAGTAGCTTTTGCTAAAGGGCTTTCTTGGGCACTTGATGTGCCACTTATTGGAGTTAACCATCTCGAGGGACACCTGTATGCTAATCGTCTTGAGCATCCTGATATTACGCCTCCTATGGTGGTTTCTTTGGTGTCGGGTGGTCATACCATGCTGGTATTGGTGCGCGATTGGGGTGTTTATGAAACGCTCGGATCAACACTTGATGATGCCGTTGGAGAGGCGTTTGATAAGGTTGCTAAAGCGATGGGACTTGGTTATCCTGGCGGCCCGTTGATTTCAAAACTTGCCAAAAAGGGTAATCCGCAAGCCATTTCGTTTCCACGTGCTTTGTTACATTCGGGGGACTATAAGTTTTCTTTGTCGGGTCTTAAAACTGCTGTGCTGACGTTTCTTCAAAAAGAAAAGCAGGCAGGTAGAAAGATTAATGCCTATGATGTAGCGGCATCATTTGAACAAGCCGTTGTTGATGTACAAGTGGCTAAAGCAAAAACGGCCTTGCTTGAAACAGGTGCTCATGAATTTTGTCTCGGAGGCGGTGTTGCTGCTAACCCTCGTCTACGAAGAGCCTATGAAGATATGTGTGCTGAAATAGGAGTGCGCCTAACAATGCCGCCGCTATCTGCTTGCACTGATAATGCATCAATGATTGCTTTGGTGGCGCTTGATCGGTATAAACAGGGAAAGTTTTTTGATGATACGCTTGATGTAGAGGCGCATGCTCCGCTTGATGAACCGTACTAGCGCGTACTAGCGGTGTTTTGGCTAACAGTCTTTGGGTTATTTGGATTATTTGGGTTATAACAGTTTTAGGTTAACAACCCTTGGACTAACGGTCTTTGTAGGCAATATGAATTGCGGCAACACCAAAGGTGACGTTTGTCCAATCAACCCGATCAAAGCCAGCTTCTTTGAGCATGATTGAGAATTGTTCTTGGTTAGGAAAAGCCTTAATGGATTTTGCAAGATAGGTAAATCCACTGGAGTCACCGGTGACAAGCTTACCCCAAGCAGGAATGCCCCATCGCAAGTAAATGTTATAGCCAAGACGCATGATTGGGTTTGGTGGGGTGGAAAACTCAAGAATGCAGAGAGCTCCACCTGGCTTAAGTACGCGATGCATTTCTGAAAGCGCGCGCTCTCGTTCAGGCATATTGCGAATGCCATAGCTCATAGTGACAATATCAAAAGAGTTGTCGTCATAGGGAATATTTTGTCCATCCACAACGGCAAGTTCAACAGGCACCTGGTGTGCTTCACCATCGGCAAGGCGTTTTTGAGCAACGTCGAGCATGGCGGGGGTATAGTCTGACAAGATGATTGAGGCGGGTGGTTTGCGATCACAAGCCATAAAGGTTACATCGCCGGTACCGCCTGCAATATCAAGCATGCGTGATTCAGGAGTAATAGGGGAGGCATCAATAAGCTGTTTGAGCCATGAGATATATTGCCCAAAGCTCGAAAGCGCATTGAAACGCTCATAGTCCCAGGCAATATCGGTAAAGATCTTTTTGACTCTGCTACTCGAAAGCTCTGCAGGGGCTTCTTTTCCTGAAGCGGTATCAATAGAGTGTGTCTGAGATTGTGATATTGGCTCAATCATGGCGTAGATAGTCCAATCAAAAAGATACGGTCTCACTGTAGCCATTCATTATAGGCCGACCTTTTTGCAATAGGACAAAGCTGCGGGTAACGGGTACCTCTTAGGTGTTTGCGGATACCGTTTGCACCTGATTATGCGACAAGCGTTTGCTCACCAACCGATGCATTTGCGCATATCTCGTGCATGGCAAAGTAAGTGGGGTGAGCAATGCTATTATGACGGGAAGCAAAAATTCAGGAGGAAATCATGCTTCTTTGCGCGCAATATGTCATTCCCGTGACTGCAGATCCCATCGAAAATGGTGCGGTATTAGTAAGTGACGGCAAGATAAAAGATATTGGTGCAGCTGACATGATGAAGTTGCGCTATCCAGAAGAGAGCATTTCTGATTTTGGGAAAGCGGCAATCACACCAGGATTTATTGATCTGTATTCATGTTCTGAAGATGCTGTTCTACGTGGCCTTATTCCTGATGTTCCTTATACAGGATGGCTGCGTAAGGTTTGGGAGCTTCGCAGTATGCTTACTAAAGACGAGGTGTACAACTCGGCATTCTTAGGAGTGCTCGAGTCAATCTCTTCAGGCATTACTACCATGGCTGATATTACTAAAACGGGCGGATGCGTTAAGGCAGCTCAAGAAATTGGTATTCGTGGTGTGTTCTATCGTGAAGTTAATGCAGTTGAGAAGAAACTTATTAACTACGCTATCAAAAAAGCTACTGAGGACTTAAAGAAGTGGGGTAGTGAGGTAAGTTCTGATCGTATCAAGCTTGGTCTTGCTCCCGCCCAGGTATTCCGTTGTCATCCTGAGTTGTATCGTGCCATCACTCAATACGCTAACGAACATGGTGATACTCCTATTGCGTTGCGTCTTGCAGGATCTACCGAGGAATATCGCTTTGTTAAAGTGGGCGCTAACCTAAGCGAGGGCGATGAGGATAAACGTGTTGATGTTGAGGGTTACATGGAGTTTCCACCATGGCTACCAACATCAGTAACACCGGTAAATTACGTTCTCAACTGGGGTGCACTTGATGCAAAAAATGTTCTAGCCATCCATTGTGCCAAAGTTGATGATTCTGACGTTGAGACACTCAAGAGTCATGATATTGCTATAGCGGTATGCCCTACTATTAACGCACAGCTTGGTATGGGTGCAGCTCCCATTACTGAGTTTATTCGTTCAGGAATGCGTATTGGCATTTCTACTAATGCTCCTGCTGCGCTCGACTTTATCGATATCTTTACAGAAATGCGTGTAGCTTTGATGATCCAACGTGCCATGAATGCAGGAAGTCACGATTTCTTGTCTTCGCAAACATTGATGGAAATGGGTACAATTCGCGCTGCTGAAGCATTGCACATTGATGATAAAGTAGGCTCTTTGGAGATTGGTAAAGAGGCTGATATTGTGGCAATTGATTTGTCAGGATCTCATCAGATTCCAACCAATGATCCTATTACTGCTGTGCTGAGCTCGTCAACAGCAAGTGATGTCATGATGACAATGGTTGGCGGCAATATTCTCTATGACGCCGGGCGTTGGAGCATTGATGCAGATGTCTCTAAAAACTTGCAGCGTATTTTAGAGATCCGTGCTCGCTTGCGTTCAAATCAAACCAAGTAGAGAACAATAGGCACCCTTTATGTTGCATAAAAGAACGAAAAGGTAGAGGTTGCTTTCGTGTCGACTCAGTCAATACGTACCGTTACTGGTAAGGTAAGGTTGTAAATTATATGGCTCAAAAACCAAACAAGTCGAAGCAAAAGGTATCTGCTAAACAGCGTGCAGAGCGAGAAGCGCGCGTAGCCGAGCGAGCAAAAAAAGAAGCAGAAGAAAAGGCAAGAAAAGAACGCTTTAAGCGTATTTTTGCTATTGTGGTGTGCGTAATTTTGGCACTTGCGCTAACGCTTCCTACCATGGGGCTCCTTGTTTTGGGCGGAAACGCATAAGCCTTATAGAGGTGAGAAGGTAAGAATCTTGTTCGGAATTGGCGGATTTGAATTATTTATCATCTTGCTATTTGGCTTTTTGATCTTTGGGCCGGATAAGTTGCCAGAGATTGCTCGTACGGTTGGTGCGGCTATTGGCAAATTCAAAAAAGCACAAGATGAAATGAATCAAGTGATCAATGGGGAAGTGCTCAATCCTAATGTGCGACCTTCTGCTAAAGGAGCAACGCGTTCCTCAGGACGCGCTCAAGCAGAGCGAGAAACGGGCGATGAGGCAACTCCTGTTGTAAAAGAAACCTTTGCTGAGCGCAAAGCGCGCTTTGAACGTGAGCGAGCACAGGAGCTCGAAAAGGCTGAGATTGAGGCAAACCGTGCTCAGGCTAAAGCTGAAGCGCAGATGCGTGCCGAGGTGCAAGCATCGCCAACTTCATCCCTTGTGTCTCCTGATTCGTCTGTAGCATCTAAACCTAAGCCTATGAGTGCTGAAGAGCTGTATGGCGTTAAGCCAAAAAAGCCAACTAAATCAAGTGAGTTAGTCTCGCACTCTGATGGAGACAATGCTGCTTCTGGGAAGGAGGCGTAAGTTTTATGCCTATCGGACCGGCGCGTATGTCGCTTTTAGATCATTTAGGTGAGTTGCGTATGCGTCTTGTACGCATTGTGGTGTGCTTGATTATTGCAGCATGCATTTTTTATCTTGCAACACCAACCATCACGCAATTATTGTTGGTTCCCGTCGCAGACTTTATTCCTAAGGACGCTAATGGGCAGGTCTCCCTTAATGTGTTTGGTGCATTCGATGCATTTCAGGTGCGCTTTACGCTAGCGCTTTGGACAGCAGCAGTGGCAACAGCTCCTGTTATTTTGTGGCAGTTGCTTGCGTTTTTCTTGCCGGCCTTAAAGCCGCGTGAACGTAAATGGTTTGTGCCCACGTTTGCCGTGGCGGTGTTTTTATTCTTGTTTGGCGTGGTATTTTGCTACTTTATTATTTTGCATCCCGCCTTTGAGTTTTTAACTGATCAAGCAATGGGATTTGCAACCATTTTGCCTGAGGCAGATAAATGGATTGATATTATCTTGAAGTTTGAACTTGGTTTTGGCTGCGCTTTTGAATTACCACTGATAGTCTTTTATCTCGTAATTTTTAACGTTGTTCCGTACGCCAAGCTACGCGCCTCATGGCGTATTGTCTACATTGTATTGCTGACCTTTTCTGCTGTTATTACCCCTGATGCATCTCCGGTGACCATGATGCTTATGTTTGCAGCGATGCTTGCTTTGTATGAGCTTTCACTGTTGGCAGCGCGTATCGGTCTCAAGAAGCGTATTGAGCGTCAAGAGGAACGCAAGAAGCAAGAAGAACTTGAAGCGGCAGAAGCAAAAGAGGAGTTTGTTCGTATGAAACAAGCTGCTCAACGCCATTTTTGGGGTGATGGTGAACAAGATAGCCAGCAGTCTAAGGAACAATCTGATCGCCAAGAAAAACAGGACGATCAGCAATCTGCTCAGCCCGCTAAGTAGGGTAATAGAAGTAGTGACGCAGAAGGATTTGAGCTTATGCATGAACTAGGAATCATGACAGGCGTTATGGAATCAGCGACCACTGCTGCTGTGGATGCGGGTGCGGATAAAATCTTGAAGATTACGCTTCGCGTTGGAGTAATGACTGAAGCTATTGAGGATGCGCTTCGCTTTGCTTTTGATGTGGTTGCTGAAAACACCATCGCAGAAAGCGCTGAACTAGAGATTATTATGGTGGAGCCTGAAAGTATTTGTTTGAGTTGCGGGCATACGTTTGCTCATGATCGCTTTCATATGCTGTGTCCCGAATGTGAAAGTCCTTTTACTGAGTTAATTAAAGGCAAAGAGTTAGAAATTGCCTCGCTTGAGGTTGACCTTCCTGATGAGGAGGAGAAGTAATGCAGATTGATTTAAAACAGCCTATTCTTGATAAAAACGACAAGCTAGCACAAGACAATCGCGATCTTTTTAAAGAGAAGAAGGTCTTTGTTTTGGATTTGTTGGCTTCTCCTGGGTCGGGTAAGACATCGACCATTCTTGCAACTATTGAAGCATTGCGCGATGAGTTTAATATTGCCGTTATTGAAGGCGATATTGCTTCATCGGTAGACTCCGAAAAAATCAAAGCGCAAGGTATTGCTGCTGTGCAGATTAATACGGGTGGTGCCTGTCATCTTGAATCAGACATGATTCGCCGTGCGGTTGAGGTACTTGATTTAGACACGTTAGATCTCATTATTATCGAAAATGTTGGCAATTTAGTATGTCCAACTGATTTTGATCTGGGTGAGAATATGAAGGCGATGATCCTTTCGGTGCCAGAGGGAGACGATAAGCCTCTCAAGTATCCGGGAGTATTTCAGGCATCGCGTGCTATCGTGCTCAACAAGGTTGACACTATGCCCGTCTTCAACTTTGATAAAGAACTCTTTGACGAGCATATTCACAACCTCAATCCAACAGCACCCATTTTCCCTATTTCTGCTACTAATGGCGAGGGAGTAGAAGCATGGGCAGAGTGGCTGGCCGAACAAATTCGTGCGCTCTAAAGGACTTGCAGATTATGTGTCCTAAAAGGCTTGTAGGTCATGCGCAAACGGGTGCGCTCTTAATTGCTGCTCTTACTTGCTATTAATATTTGATTACATCGCATGATAAAAACAAAGAGTGCGTCATACTAGGAGATGTCCAATTAGTGCATTATGTAAGATGCACTAAAGTCATACCGTAAAACCGATTGAGGGGATTGGGGTTACCCATGGAATTAGCAGAAAAGTATGAACGTAGTTGCAACGCTTTACGTGATTATGCACAATCAGCAGGATTTTCTGATATTGTGATTGGCTTATCCGGTGGCATTGACTCATCGCTTGTTGCAAAAATGTGCGTTGATGTATTTGGCGCAGAGCATGTTCATGGCTACTTGCTTCCTGGCCCTTATTCGACTGATCATTCGTTAGTTGATGCGCAAGACTTAGCTGACAATTTAGGAATTGCTACAGAGATCATTTCCATTGTGGGTCCATATCAGGCATTTAGTGAGACGCTCTTTAAGGCACTTGAGGGCGATCTTGTAGGACTGGCTTCTGAAAACACGCAGGCTCGTTGTCGTATGGTATGTCTGATGGCTATCTCAAATCACTATGGCTGGATGATGGTTAACACTGGTAATAAATCTGAAGCAGCTATGGGCTTTTCAACCCTCTATGGTGATACCTCAGGCGCTTTTGCTCCTATCGGCGGTCTCTATAAAACTGATGTCTTTGCCATTTGTCGCATGCTTAATGAACGTGCTCTTCTTGCCGGAGAAATCCCTCCTATTCCAGACAACGTTTTGATTAAGCCCCCTTCTGCTGAGCTTTCTCCTGATGCAAAAGATGAAACCGCAATGGGTATTGATTACGCGACGCTTGATCAAATTCTGATCAACTATTATGAGCATGGCGTTGATATTCCTGCACTCGTTGAGATGGGGTTTGACGAGGGGCAGGTTAAGTATGTTATTAAACGTGTCGATGGATATGCTTTTAAGCGTGCAATTGAACCACCATATCCTATGGATAAGTTCTATGACTGATCTCGTTTGGAGTTGCGTAAACTAGTCTTGAGGGGCCGTCCAAGGTACATATCGGTAAATACGTGGTTCAGTACAAAATAATTTGCGCTTGCGACAAAAAGGTGTCATTATGAGTTCAACTGTTTATTCGGGCAACAGTTGAAGATGCATATATGTACGGGTGCGCATATATATGTTTCCTTATACATATCTAGAACTAAGACTCGAGTAGAACAGGTTTGTTCTACTCGTTTTTTATTTATAAAGGCTGCAAGTGATAAAACCCTAACCAAATACAAACAAGATTAAACGCACTAAAAGAAGGTCAGGAGATAATCAAAATGAAGACGCTATCGATAAAGGCAAAGCTTCTTAATTGCTTTTTTGCCTTTACCCTTGTCACCGGTCTTTGCGTTCCTTCGCTCGCATCTTATGCGTATGCGGAACCTGAAGAGAATGCGCAAAATGTGGCAGCGACCGAAGAGTCTTATGAGAATCCTTCACAAGCAGATGAAAAAGATTCTTATCAGTCCGATGACCAGACGCAAGACCAAGGTGGGTTAGCTGAAGACGCACAACAAAATGAGTTGCAAACGTCTGAAACAGACGTCCAACCTCAAGCTGTAGCAACTACCTTTGCTGAAGATTCTGTTGCAACACCGCAAAGTGCCACGCTTGAAGTAGAGACAAGGGGTACATCAAGCACTGCTCCAGTGGCTACCGTAATGGGTGAAACGGTTGGTGGACAAAACGGTTTCGTTTCTATGGTGGGTCCTTACCAATTTAACGCAACGGGCAACAGTAATGTGCGCGGTAAATACACGAGTCTTGTAGGTGGAGCAGTTCATTCGAGTCACGTTGCTGCTCTTGCGGGTAAAAGCGCAGGCGCTGAAGCAGATAAAGAACTTTCCGGTTACTCACTCGACTCTATGACAGTTGGCTCTACTCCTATATATGTAGGAGGTAAGTCTACAGGTGGTGCGGGTAATACAGGATTTCCTACAGCAGGAAATAACTCATCGTCAGCTCAATTAGTCTCTCCAAATACCGATGGCAACAATACGAGCAAAATTGTCAAAGCATATTTGGTTATTGCTTGTACTCAAGCACTCGGATTCAAAGACGCTCTAACTCCACTTTCTAAATATGGCGTTAGTTTTATTGCTCCTAATGCTGATAAAATCTATCGTCTTTATCCAGAAGTTGTGTATCGCGACGGGGCAACCTCGCAGCGTTATTCGTGCTTCTTCGATGTAACCGATATTGTTACCAAGCAATCTAATGGCGGCTACGGCTGGTATAGCGTGCTTAACATTCCCTGCACTACTATGGGCAATGACAATGCAACTAATACGGGAACCGACTTCTTTGCTTCATGGCGTTTGGCGGTTGTTGAGGAAAATACTGAACTTGATCCTCGTATGCTTCGTTTGAAATTGGGCGGTATTCCTGTTGCTCAAGGAGGGGCGGCAAAAGTCTCTATTGAGGGTGACGGCTTGAGCGTAAAAGCAAACCCAACAGGGCAGCTGATTGCTTCTATGGATGGTACAGATTGCGATGGCACAAACACGCAAAATATCTCCTACACCACTACAACAAATACAACGACAAGTGCATCAAAGATCATCACTAATAGCGCTACTGGTCGTGCAAATAGCAATAAGTATTTCCGTCTACGCATTGACAATAGGAATTTGCTTGATGACGCGACCTCATTTGATCCTGCACCCATGGCTGCCACAGAGTCAGGGTATGCGTATATCGGATCAGGTAACGCACGAGTGCATAATTCCGATTTGGTGGTTCAAGATATCAATGACGGCAATGGAGGTATGACGCTTACTGGTGGAGAGAACCAGGTAAACATGACCGTTTCTACTTCAAGTGCGCCTACTATTCTTTCCGTACTAGGTCTCACTCTTGATATTGTCGCTCCTAAGTTTGAAACAACTCTAAAGATTGCAAATCTCAATCAGCACTATGCAACAACGGATGTTGATTACAAAAAGGATGGAAATAATCGTTATATCCAAACTGCTCGAGAAGGAGATCAGCTCCGAGCAGTCATGGTTTGTCAAAATGTCAGTGAGGCCGAAGAGACTATTGGTCTCAAGAATCCTTATGTTACGTTTAAGGTGAAGTCGTTCAAGACAATAGACGTGGATTCAATTCAAGGTTTCTTTAAGCCAGGATATGCAAGTGATCAAAATGAAGGGGAACTTGACAGTCCTGATGCGATTGCATTGAGCAAAATAGATGTTGTCTATGATGAGGAAGAAGATTGTTATCTTATCACCTGTAAACCTGACAAAGAAGATGAGCATATAACCAAGCGTGGCTACTTTGAAGTAAGCTTCACCGGTGAGGCTCGTAGCAGTATGGAGTATGTTGAGTATACCGACGAGGCTTCTGTTGAAGGTGAGTTCGTCGATGAAAAGGGCACTGCTCATGATGATTTCCACATGACGCGTTTAGGCCTTACTAATACGACAACCGCATCGGATAAAGAAAAATACCCTCTCACCATTACCGCGGTTGGACCTGGTAAAGTTGCGGGTACCGCACGTTACTACAATGGTGATATCGCACATGTGTCGTGGGAGGCAGATGAGAACGCCCATGTTGTTGCTGTATTTGAGGACTCCTCAGTACGTGATGACTTGGTAGCTGCATCACAAAACAATGGTGGAGATGAAATTAAAACGCAGGCTGACACAACAGCAGATGCAAAGGGAGATCTTGCCAATTCGACTGACATTGCCATGTCCAATAAGGGCAAAGAAATCATTGTTGTATTTGAGTCAGACAAGCAAGATCCTGATGACCCTGATAATTCACAAGAAGACACCCAAGAAGGTACCTATTCGGTAAAGACTATCGCAGATGGTGGTGTGGAGGATATATCTGATAGTGGCACCATTGATGCTGATAGC
Source organism: uncultured bacterium (assembly GCA_905215035.1). Lineage (GTDB taxonomy): Bacteria > Actinomycetota > Coriobacteriia > Coriobacteriales > Eggerthellaceae > Anaerotardibacter. The sequence goes on along the minus strand of CAJMOJ010000041.1, from coordinate 4,257 downwards.
GACTACTCAGTGAAATGGTCTGTCAAACCGGGCTATCGTGTTACTTCTATTCAAGTAGATGGTGTTGCAATTCCTTTTGATGAGACCACACAATCAATTGACTTTAGTCAGATTTCCGCAAATCATGTTGTAAAGATTTTGACCGAGCGGGTAACAAGCGATGGGTCTGATGGTACGTGGATTGTGTCGACAAGCATCAGTGGTCCCGGCATCATATCACCCACCAAAGCCGTTAAGGCAGGGGATACCTATAAAGTTGAATGGTCTAGCCGAGATGCTAATGCCACACTTTCTTTGGTAAAGATTGACGGTAAAGTCGTCTACGATGAGTATCTCAATAACATCAAAACATCGAATGATAATATTGCGCAGAGCGACAGAGTAGAAGAGACGTTTGCAAATATTTCTGGCAACCATTCAGTTGAAGTTGTGTACCGCGGCTCTTCCAACACCTATTCAAAAGATTACGTGGTCGACACTAAGATTACAGGCGGTTTAGGCGATATTACACCTACCGTTACCGTTCCTGAAGATTCAACCTCGGATGTAGAAATTACGGTTACTCCTCACGAATCGAGTTCAGTGAGTGCAATCTATCTGGGTCGTGGATCCGTAAAGCAGCTTTTGGAGGATGGTAAAGACGGCGTCAAGATAACTAAAAATCCCGTAACGGGAGCATGGACGGTAACACTGCCTCATGAACTGATTGACTCGGACTATACCGTCGAAGCTGTCATGACTATGGGCTCTTCGGGTGATCCCGGAGATAATCCAGGTGGTAACCAGGGTAAGCAGTATCAGATCACTACTTCAATTGCAGGTGGATCAGGCGGTAAAATCACGGCATCTCAAGTCAATATTGCGCAAGGCGATAACCGCACCGTTACCTGGCAGTCTGATGAGAACAATGTTGTAAGCGCTGTTATGGTTGATGGCAACATGCGTGATGATCTCCTGAATGCAGGCAAGATAGAGTTTGCTAATATCAATGCGGATCACTCTGTTGTAGTCTATATTTCTAAAAAGGATACTGACCCTGGAGATAATCCTGGCGGAAATCCAGGCGGAGACAAGCCGGTAAATCCTGATAATCCTAACGGCCATGATCCCAATAAACCCGATCCAACCAATCCGGGCAACCCCGGAACACCGGGTAATCCTGGTGGCATTCCTGGTGAAGATGGCGATGAGAACTATGTTTACGTAAACGTAGTCACTATTGGTGCGGGTAAAGCATCATCTTCGGTAGCAGCACCACTAACAGGAAGCGCTGCAGTTTCTTGGCAGGCAGATAAAGGTCATGAAGTCACCTCAATTACGGTTGATGGAATTAAGCGTATTGACCTTATGAAGATGGCACAAGAAGGCAGTCTTTCTTTTGAGAATTTGATGCGCAACCATAGCGTGGTAATTACCTTTGGTGTAACGAACTCTGGTGGATCAGGCGATCCTAGTGATCCAACCAATCCTGATGATCCCAACAATCCAACGGATCCAACCAATCCTGATCCGCGTGATGATATCGATATCACTAAGCCCGATACGTATTCTTTGATTACAACAAAGATTTTAGGTGGTGCAGGTACCATTACAGGCAATACCTATAATCCTGCAGGTGCGACACCCGTTGTTTCGTGGGAACCTCAAGAAGGCTATTACGTTAAGAGCGTCTATGTTGACGGCAAAGAGATCCCGCTTACTGAAGGTATGAATGAATACCGGTTTGATGCTCTTGAAGCAGGTAAGCATCACTCGGTAGAGGTACGTATGGCGTCGGTTGATCCAGTTGATCCTACACCTGAAACGCCAGAGGTAGTTATTGATGATGAGATTGACTTTCCTCCTATGCCAGGTGGAAAAGTAACGCCTGATGATATTTTGGATGTGATTGAAAAAACGTATGGCGATGACCCTGATTTTCCTCAAGGTACACCAACGGTGACAATTACTAAGGATGGCAAAGTTGTTCCTGAGATCGATCAATCAGTCCCTGGTGTGTATGTCATCGAAGTAGTCTATACTGACGATGATGGCAACCAAAAAGTGGTTCGCCTTACCTATACCGTAAAAGATCCTGCTAATGCAGGCGCGAATACAGACAACAGTACAGGTGCTGATAACTCAACCAATAAAGCAAAAGAGTCTCATTCTGCACGTACTGCTGATCCAATGGGTAACACCATGTTCCTCATTAGCGGTATAGCGATGGGGTCACTCGCTTTGATGGTTTATACGCGAAGGAAGCGTAGTCGCAATAACTAACGCAACGACTAATGCAGCATCTCTAATGTAGCAACTAAAATTAAAATAGCTATAGCTTAATAGCTACTACACAAATCCGCGGTTTCTTGAATAGGGGATCGCGGATTTGTTGTATAGGCTAGTCAAACAAAGGTTATAGGCAACCATCAAGAGTTTTGCTAGAATAGCTTCTAGCCAAATCACAAGAAGCGTTCTAGATCACACCTAAGCGCTGACATAATCCCATGTTCTAGTTTTTCTGTTTTCTCTAGATGTTTTAAGAGCAAAGAGAGTTCAAGGAAAAGGGCATCTGCTCCTTCAGGACTCTCCCTCTTGTGGGATTATCTTGTGGTTTGGCGACCTGGGGTGGATGCTCTTCTCCTTGAGTCGCTGTCATAGCCTCCAACCCAGTCGGGCATTATACCTAGTACGGGAGAGGAATGCGCTATGACAACTAACAGGTTTTTGCAGATAAGCAAAAACGATTCACATTATACCTGCTCAAAATCAAATTGTAGCCAGAAGTACGATGTTCTTAGTCCATATAAAGGGACTGTTAATGCGTTGGTATGCATTAGTATCACGATTCTAATCATAAGCTCCATGCTGCTTCTTGTGGGGTGTTCCATAGATACTCGAAGGCAGCAAGGTAAATTTCCAAATATTCCTGCAGTGATGGATGAATATCAAAACTGGGATCAAAAGCAATTCGCTTCAAATATGAATCTTTCTGGCATGGATGCAAAAGACATCACGCAAGAAGCTAATGGAGATAAGGTTTCCATGTCACTTAAAGAGACATGGAAAGATGTTAGTGATGTTGTTTATATTGCATCGGTTACAAATCATGACAGTGTAACGTTTGCTAATGACCTCGTTGAAAAACTAGATGAACTCGATCGATGTAACTATGGCTTTGATGAAGCTGTTGAACAACTAGAAAGGTGCGGTATCTCTAAGAGTGCAATAAAGGTTTATGACGACGTTTACAGCAAAGGCGCAAAATTCGATAGAGGAAATGCGATTTTGACTGTGGGGTCTTCATATACGATGTGTGGAGAGGCAAGTACCAGGAATGGGAGCCCTCTTTTCTTTTATGTTGATGCAATAGCCAGCAATATGTGGCTAATTAATCAGAGTATTCAGACTCCTGGCGAATGCGTTTACGTTGCTTTTTCCACGGCAACTCCGTTTCCGCTGTCTTCTGAATCGAGTTACAACACCCAATCAGATGAGCCTATAGATAGCACTGTCATTTTTGAAGACATACGGTCTGCAATAAGAAACTCATAGTACATAGAATTTCAAAACAATGAGCTACAGAGCTTAGCTGATCATGCGAGCATTTTAACTAAAAAGCTTTATTTTTTTTTCGCAGACTTAGAAAGAAGACGGTATGGCAAATCTTGCAGACCAATATAAGGAACTTTTAGATCTTGGCGTTATTGATAATGTTGAATATCAGAAACTCATTGAGAAGAACAATGGGCAAAGCATGCAAGATAAAAGCATGAGCCCATCTTCCACTTGGGATTTACATGAAAATGGGCAACAGCATAGTGGCAATAATCAGGGTGTTGTGACATCAGCATCAGCTGCGTCTCCGAAAAAACGTACTGTGGCAGCAGCATTGGCTCTACTACTAGGGGGCCTCGGAATTCACAAATTCTACCTTGGGTATACCACTTCAGGAGCGATTATGTTGATCGTTACTATAGCTACGCTGCCGATTGTGTATTTCCCGGCAGTTATGCTTTTGGCTCTAATTGAGGGCATTATCTATTTAACAAAATCTGATGAAGAGTTTGATCGTATTTATGTTCAGGGCAAAAAGGAATGGTTATAGGTGGCCATGTGTTTATAGAAAAGGAGTAACCATGAATCAAGAGTCAATTGAATACCTTAAGAACTTCAAAGGTTTATTAGATGAGGGACTTATAACGCAGGAAGAATTTGAAGCCAAAAAAGCGGAATTGTTAGCGTTAGACGTTGAGGATAAGTCGGTGCCAGTGGAAA
>CAJMOJ010000040.1 GCA_905215035.1 uncultured bacterium | reverse complement strand
AGGAGCAACCATGGGATATACGTTCTCATCGCGATCAATGCGCATATCTAAGAGTGCAGGTGCATCAGCAGCAAGTAAACGCTCAAGAGCTTTTTTGAGCTCATTAGGATCACTTACACGTTCTGCCTGCCAACCATAGGCATGAGCAAGTGCAACAAAATCAGGGCATTCAGGAAGTACTGTGTGAGAATAGCGACCACCATAGAACAACCCTTGCCACTGCTGAACCATACCAAGACCTGCATTATTCATCAGAAGAACCTTGACCTTGATCCCCTGACTAGCAATAGTTCCCAATTCTTGAATATTCATCTGCAACGATCCATCGCCTGCAATACATACAACTTGCTTGTCAGGACAAGCCACCTTTGCGCCAATTGCAGCAGGGAGACCAAATCCCATAGTTCCCAAACCGCCCGAAGTTAAGAACGTACGTGGCTTATCGCGATCCACATGTTGCGCTGCCCACATCTGATGCTGTCCAACCTCAGTAGTTACAATCGCATCATCAGGAAGCATACTTGAGAGCAAATCCAATGCTGCTTCAGGTGAAATAGTCCCTTTTTGTGTTGCAATCGCAGGTTTATATAAGGGATGCTGGGTGCGCCATGCATTAACTTGCTCTATCCATTCTTGTGTAACCGGCACAGCAGGTTCTTGCTGAAGCTGATTAACCATACCAGAAAGAATAACTTTTGCGTCGCCTACGATCGGAATCTGTGCAATCCTATTCTTTCCAATTTCAGCAGGATCAACATCAATATGGATTACCTTTGCATTCGATGCAAAATCAGATAAGCGACCCGTCACGCGATCTGAGAAACGTGCGCCAACAGCAATTAGTAAATCTGCATTGGTAAGCGCATAGTTTGCATACTGAGAACCATGCATGCCAACATGTCCTAAATTGAGTGGATGGCTTGCAGGAAACGCTCCTTTACCCATCAAAGTCGTAACAACAGGAATTTGCAGTGCTTCAACTACCTCAAGCAACTCTTGCTCGGAATGCGATGCGATAATACCGCCACCAATATAAAACACTGGCTTTTTGGCAGATTTCATCATTTCAATTGCTTGTTTGATCTGACGCGTATTGCCCTTAACCGTAGGCTTATAGGAAGGAATGTTGATATCCTCTGGATATTCAAACACCATTTCCGCGCCTGCTAAATCGGAGGGAATATCAATAAGAACAGGACCTGGACGCCCGGAATTTGCAATATAGAACGCTTCTCTAAAGGTGCGTGTCATATCTTCACATGACTGCAGTAAAAAGGAATGCTTAACAACAGGCATAGTAATACCCACGATGTCAGATTCCTGGAATGCGTCGGTACCAATAATATGACGAGGCACCTGTCCTGTAATAACAACCATAGGAACTGAATCCATATACGCTGTTGCAATACCTGTCACCGTATTAGTTGCACCAGGACCAGATGTCACAATAACAACACCAGTCTTACCGGTTGCACGAGCATATCCATCAGCTTCATGAGTAGCACCTTGTTCATGACGAGAAAGCACATGATGAATTTTTTTGGAATCATAAAGTGCATCATAAATCTTGATAGCTTGTCCTCCAGGATAGCCAAAGATCGTATCTACCCCTTCAGCCTCAAGGGAGGCGATGATGGCTTGAGCGCCTGTCATCACCTTTCCTTGCTTTTCAGTATTAGGGCCTAAACCCATTTTCTTTTCATATTCTTTATCGATGATCATCCGAAATATGCCCCCTTATCGGCACTTGAAACCAAGCGTGCATAACGCGCCAGAACACCCGTTGAATGCTTAGCTGCAGGTGGTTCCCACGCGGCGCGACGCGCCTCGAGTTCTTCATCCGAAACTTCTAATACGAGCGTTCCTGCATCAATATCGATAGCGATGATATCTCCTTCTTGAACCAAAGCGATTGGTCCACCTGCTTGCGCTTCAGGACTTACATGCCCAATAGCAGGACCCTTAGTTGCACCAGAAAAACGACCATCAGTAATTAAAGCAACTGACTTATCAAGTCCCATACCGCAAATTGCAGAAGTAGGAGTCAGCATTTCACGCATACCCGGGCCACCAGCAGGACCTTCATAACGGATAACGACAACGTCACCCGCATTAATTTTGCCACCAAAGATAGCTTCACATGCCTCTTCTTCTGAATTGAAAACACGTGCAGGACCGGTGTGCTTGCGCATATCATCAGAAACGGCTGATTGTTTGACAACGCCACAGTTGGGAGCAAGATTACCACGCATAACACGCAAGCCGCCTACCTCGCTATAGGCATTTTCAACCGTGCGAACAATCTCTCCATCAACAAGCGGTGCTTCAGCAATCCATTCAGCCATAGTTCCATGACAGGTAAGGGCATCACCATCCAAAAGACCATGGCGTCCAAGCTCACCAATAATAGCCGAAATACCCCCAACCTTATTGAGGTCCTGAATATGAAGAGGGCCTGCTGGTGCAATGCGCGTGATATTGGGAATCTCAGAACAAATCTGATCCCAATCATCCATAGTAATAGGACAACCCGCAGCATATGCAATAGCAGTTAAATGAAGCATGGTATTGGTTGAACCACCGAATGCCATATCGAGCGCCATACCATTATGGATAGATGCTTTGTTGATGATATCAAGCGCAGTAATACCCTTGTCAAAAAGCTCCATTACTTTCATGCCGGCATGCTTTGCAAGTCGAATACGCTCAGAATACACTGCAGGAATAGTACCGTTTCCAGGAAGAGCAATGCCTAACCCTTCTGAAAGGCAAGCAATGGAGTTTGCTGTAAACATACCTGAACAGCTACCGCACGTAGGGCATGCGGTATTTTCAAACCACTTGCACTCCTCTTCCGTCATAGTACCAGCGGTTACTTGTCCAACTGCATCAAACAATGTATTCAAATCAGTTTGGTTTCCACAAGCATCTTCGCCGGCAAGCATAGGTCCACCAGAGATTAATACCGTAGGAATATTTAAACGGCAGGCAGCAATAAGCATGCCAGGAACAACTTTGTCGCATGAAGGAATCAAGACCATCGCATCAAATTGATGACCCTGCACTGCGCACTCCACCGAATCAGCAATAACTTCACGGCTCGTAAGCGAATAGTGCATACCATCATGATTCATAGCAATGCCATCACAAACGCCAATTGTGGTCATCTGAATTGGTGTACCGCCCGCCATACGAACACCAGCTTTAACAGCATCCGCAATAGTTTGAAGATGAATGTGACCCGGAATGATCTCATTTTGAGACGAAATCACTGCAACAAGAGGACGCTCAAGCTCCTCGTCAGTAAACCCATCGGCCTTAAGTAACGAACGATGCGGGGCGCGTGCAAGCCCTTTCTTGATTGCGTCGCTACGCATAATGCTTCTACCTACCTCTCTTATACCTAAGACATCACCCACGATGTCCCCTTCATTTTGTGCTCGAGAAAAGCGCCCCATAATAAAAAATCCTCATGCACCCTTATACGTTGCATCAGGACCATATACTTGCTAGTAAGACAAAACTGCCTCATAAGACTAATTACGGAGTCACCGATTCAACGTACTTACCTGATACCTCATTGAAGATCGTCCAATACTAAGGACATCAGATGTTCTGATTGAACAGCTCAAAGGTGCCTTTCAGACCGTCCACCATCGGTTTTCACCAACCACCGACTCTCTATAAATTGATGGATTCGTCCCTACTTTTCCTTATCAACGCTTTTCTATGTTTGATCATCATAGCACGGAATATTTGTTTGACTAGAGCTTTCTTTTCATTCGCGCCCTCTAAGCACCTAAGCGTCTTATATGTTTTATTGATAACCGTATCGTTACCCTTTTCTTCATACGATGCATCAAATCCTATTATTTGCTACACTCACTCTTTGGTAATGCACCTTTTTAGTTATTTGAGGTTACCCCCACCATGAATCTTGCTCATCTAACTTATTTCAAAACGCTCGCTGAGACCAAAACATATCGCGACACAGCCTATGAATGCTCCATTTCCCAATCCACTCTTTCAAACGCAATAAATGGTTTGGAAAAAGAACTAGGGACATCGCTTTTTATCCGCAACAAAGGCCTCGCTGAGCTTACTGAAACTGGACAGATTTTCTACAACTATGTTGATACTTCTCTGCGTTTTCTCAATAACGGAATCGACATTGTTAAAGAACGTTCAGGTAAACATATTCGTGAAATTACTATCGGGACTATCTTATCTGCTCAAAGCCGCGACTGGTCAGAATTGATTTATGACTATCGCAAACAAGTTCATGGCGATGTGCAGATCAACGTTGTACAATCGACCACTCCTGAAATTTTAAAGGATATTAAAGCTGGAAAAATTGACGTTGCATTTTGCGGTTCCCTTGGCCCTGACTCTGACCTTATGCAATATCCCCGTTGGTCACAAAGCGTAGTTCTTGTTGTTAATAAAGATCATCCCTTTGCAAAACGTGAACACATATCGCTTTCTGAGCTTGTCAATCACTATATTATTTCTTATGCCCTTGATGGACCTATCGGACCTCCTCTTACGGCACTTATTAAAGGAAGAGATCTCACCGTTGATTGTCTGTATAGTGATGAAATAACCCTTGCTTCTATTGTTGCTTCAAACCCAGATATTATGGCTATTGCTTGCAATTCATAGTTATTAAGCTCATATGGAGATCATATTAAATTAGTTCGCATCGAAGAAGCTGATGATGACTTTAGACAGATCTTTTTCAGTTATTTAGCTAACTCAGAAAAGCCTCGTATTGTAGAAGAATTTATCAAGCTTGTTACACAAACGAACACTTTGTACCATCATCCCTCTAATGAGGAACAAAATTCCAATACAACTCTTCCTAAAAGTTCACTAAATTAGAAGCTATATCCTACCTCAGCATAGACACAAGAATCAGTGCCTTATTAGAATCAAGGCCTTATTCAATTTCTTTATGACTGCAAACAAAAAAATGACCTCCGTAGCGATCATTACTTTTTTGAAATATCAATCTTTTCCCTCTAGATAATTCTAAAAGACTGATATTTCACTATCTGAAAGAGCATCCCCATACTCTTATTCAGATCATCCCCGTGGTAAGGAAAATCACTTACCGGTTCCTTGCGGACATCTTCTGCTTGAATCGACGATCCCTCTATATCCCCCGGAGGAAGCGTCTCTTTCAAGGCCTTGTCTATTTATACTCCTTTATCGCCAAGGAAGATACTTTATTATTTTAATAAAATTGGCTTATTATTCGAAATACTGAAGATTATCGTGAACGCGTTCATTACATTGGACATATTTGTATTTTTGGGTAAATAATTAGCTTTCATTTTTTGTATTTTCTCATAGTATTCTAGACAAGGAGATTCTACTTAGAATCCAACCTTAACCTTATTAGATATAACCAGATGTAATAAAAGGGTTTTTATGTATCTTTGGAATGTTGAACTTGATCCTACAGTTGCTCTTGCACGCAATGCAACTGTTATGGGAAACGTTAATCTAGCACGACACGTCTCGGTATATCCAGGAGCTGTTATCCGTGCTGATGAATATGAAATCACCGTTGGAGAGCAAACAAACATTCAGGACAACTGCACTATTCACGTCAGCGTGTCGGGACCTTGTCATATTGGCAGCAAAGTTACCATAGGACATAACGCCCTTATTCATGGATGCACCATTGAAGACGAATGCCTTATCGGCATGGGGGCTATCGTTATGGATCGTGCTCGCATTGGCAAAGGCAGCGTAATTGGCGCTGGAGCCCTTGTGCCTGAAGATACGGTAATCCCACCTCATTCAGTTGTTATTGGAATACCAGCAAAAATTAGACGTTGTGTCACTGACGAAGAGCATGCAGAACAACTTCGTCAGTGCCAGATGTATGTTGATGAATCACAGGCGATGGCTCAAGCTGGTGCATTTTATTATGGCAGCATCGTTCCTTTTGATCACCCGACCATTTTATTGCGAAAAGACTAGATCTACACAATAGCAGCAATAAACGCATTCATAAGCATCTGAAAGTCGTTTTCAGCTCGTTGTGCTACTTCCATAACTTCATCCGAAGTAGGATCAGCGCCTTCAATACCACACGCCATATTTGAAACAAGTGAAAGACCAACAACGCGCATATCAACATGGCGAGCAGCAATCACCTCTTCAACCACGCTCATAGCAACCGTATCAGCGCCCCATGAAGCAAACATCGCTATCTCTGCAGGTGTTTCAAAACTCGGACCAAGTAACCCAAGATACACCCCTTCATGTACCTCAATCCCAAGTTGAGATGCCAAGTCAAGTAGAAGCGTACGCAGAGCTGGATCATATGCATCAAGCATAGGAACAAAGCGTTCAGCCATCTGTGATTGTTCAATACCAACGAGAGGATTACGACCCGTAAAATTAATATGATCTTTCATGCAGCAAAATGAGCCAACGCTATAGGTCTTATTAATTGCTCCTGCAGCATTAGTTGTAATAAGAAGATCAATACCTACTGCCTGCATAAGCCAAACCGGGAAAGCAACATCAACAGCGCTTGCTCCTTCGTAGCCATGAATGCGTCCTTGCATGCAAAGCACAGGAACAGACCTATCGTCAGATAAATAGCCTAGAACAAACTGTCCTTTATGACCTTCTGCTGTTGATGAACGCATAAAGGGAACATCGCTATAAGACAAAATGCGCGTGTCACAAAGTAAATCAGCGTAAAAATTAAGGCCGCTACCCAATATGAGGCCGCATACTGGCTTTACTCCCTCAAGAAAGTTGCTCAATATGCGCGACGCACAGGCAATATGCGCTTGAAGATCACTGTCTTGAGACATTATTATCTGCTTCCTTTCAATGAAATTTTACGCTTCTCTACGAAAAAGGACGATAGGCAAGCAAAACACGATTAGCACCCGTCAAATCCTTTTTTATTTCACAATGCTCAAAGCCAGCTTGTTGGGCAAGCATTTGCGCCTGCAAAAGATGCTCTTCAAACAACTCCATGCCTAATAAACCCCCGGGTTTAAGCACGCGATAAGCATCAGGAAAGATGCGGCGCGCGACATCAAGACCATCATCTCCCCCATCAAGAGCCAAACGGGGATCATAATCAGCAACTTCACCCTCAAGAGAATCAACTACTGCGCTTGGCACATAGGGAGGATTCGAAATAACCAAATCAAAATACGTTTCATATTTGGGAAGAAGCGCTTCGAAAAGATCTGAATGCAGCACGGTAACCTTGTCAGTAAGTCCAAGCTCATCGACATTTTTTTGAGCAAGTTCAAGAGCATGACTGTCAATATCAGTTGCAAGCACGGTAGCAGCAGGATATTCTGAGGCAAGCGAGCACGCAATACAACCCGTTCCTGTGCAAAGATCAAGAGCAGCAAGAGGCTGCGCATTACAAGGACTAATTACTTCAAGTCCCTCATTGTCGTAGGTAACCAAATCAATTGTTTTTCCAAGATCGAGCGCCGCAAAACACTCACTTACCAATATCTCAGTCTCAGGTCGTGGGATGAGAACTCCTTTTTCAACAGCAATCGTAAGATACCTAAACGGAGCTTTACCGCTAATGAGCTGCAGTGGTTCTCCTTGAGCTCGCCGAACAACCCATTCACGCATCGTTGCGCGTTCTTCTTCAGAAAGGGGTTGATCGAGATGAGTATAAAGTTCAATACGGGATAATCCTGTCACCTCAGACAAAAGCCACTGAGCAGAAAGCAGTGGCTGAGAATCATGATAGTGCTCAAGGTATCCCTTGCACCAATCAAGAATATCTTTAATTGTCCAAATCGAATCACGCGTCATAGTTACTTTATTTAAACCGCTTCTTCAAGTTTGGCCGCACGATCAGCAGCTTGTAAGGCGGTAATCACATCGCCCAGCAAGTCGCCCATTAAAACACCATTGTATGTTGAATTAAAGCCGATACGATGATCGGTTACACGATCTTGTGGTCCATTATAGGTACGAATTTTTTCAGCACGGTCACCTGAACCAATCTGAGCAAGACGCTTAGCGCCCTCAGCAGCCTGCTGTTCAGCAAGCATTTTTTCATAAAGACGAGCACGCAAAACCGCCATAGCAGCAATCTTGTTCTGCAACTGTGACTTTTGGTCTTGCGATTGTACTACCAAACCTGTTGGAAGATGAGTGATGCGTACAGCAGAGTCGGTTGTATTAACGCATTGCCCACCAGGTCCACCAGCACGATATACATCAATCCGGAGATCACCTTCATTGATCTCAACATCAATTTCATCCGCCTCAGGCAAAACCGCAACTGTTGCCGTTGACGTGTGAATGCGGCCTTGAGATTCCGTTTTAGGAACACGCTGAACACGGTGAACACCAGATTCAAACTTCATAACTGAATAGACTTTATCGCCCATAACTTTAAACTGGATTTCTTTATATCCACCCGCTTCAGAAGGGGACACATCCATAGTTTCTGTTTTCCATCCTTGCGCAGCCGCAAAACGCTCATACATTTTGTAGAGATCACCCGCAAAAATAGCTGCCTCATCACCACCAGCAGCAGCACGAATCTCAACAATAATATCCTTTTCATCTGCTGGATCAGAAGGAATCAACATGAACTTTATTTCTTCTTCAAGCTCTGGCAAGCGCGCCTCAATAGTAGCAATCTCTTCTTGTGCAAACTCTTTCATGTCTGCATCTGAGAGCATCTCTTTTGCTGCAGCCAAGTCATCAAGAGACTGAATATAGTCCTTGGAAATTTTTACGAGTGGTCCTTGATCAGAATACTCTTTCGCGAGTTTATTGTATTCTGACTGATGTGCAACCACATCAGGATCGCCCAGTTTAGCCTCAAGCTCTTTGTAAGCATCAATAATCTTTTCAAGCTTTTCGCGCATAGTCTTCCTTCTTTAAGCAAGCAACATTGATCACATCTGGAAAGAAAAAGGGACACCAGCACGTTGCGATGTCCCCTGGTGTTTTATCAGTGGTCTATTCTATCACGATGCAACAAAGTTAACAGCAGCCTCTGCTGCCAACGCACCGTCTGCGGCGGCCGTCACCACTTGGCGTAAAGGCGTGGTACGCACATCCCCTGCAGCATACACACCAGAAACCGTAGTTGCACAGTCAGCATGCGCAATGATATACCCGTGCTCATCACAAGCAACAAACCCATTAAGCCATTCAGTTTTAGGTTCCGTTCCAATAGCGACAAAAAGCGCAGCAGCAGGGATAACCGTTTCTTCCCCGGTAATAACATTGCGGATAGTGACGCTTGAAAGTACATCGTTAGTTTCGCCATATCCTGCATATACATGATGCCAATGGATATGAATATTGTCTCTACGCATAACGCGATCAACATAGATGTGATGAGCGCGCAACTCATCGCGACGATGAATAATATGAACTGAATTGCAGATATTAGAGAGATACAACGCATCAGCGCATGCTGTATCACCGCCACCTGCAACGACAACGTCTTTACCCCTAAAGAAATTGCCATCACAGGTAGCACAATAAGATACCCCGCGTCCCTCAAGATGAAGAAGAGAAGGATCATCAATTTTTCGCGGTTTTGCTCCTGTGGCAATGATAACCGTGCGCGTATCATACGTTCCTGATGACGTTACTACCGAAAATCCTGCTGAAGGATTTCCATCAAGACTCAAAACTTCTTCAGTAATAAAATGCACGCCAAAGCGCTCCGCTTGAGAGCGGAGCGCCATTGCAATTTCAAATCCATTGATTCCATTTGGAAAACCAGGATAATTCTCCAAATCATCAATCGAGGTAAGCTGGCCTCCCACTGTTAGTGCTTCAAAAATGGTTGTATTCATGCCTGCTCGTGCAGCATATATTCCGGCAGTAAGTCCAGCAGGACCTGCACCTACAATCGCAACATCAAGCATGGAAGCCTCTTTTCTTATCTCGTTATGTATATTGTTATGTATTGTTATACGCGCTTTTTAGCAAGCATTGCACTATGCTGACTGAATTGCCTTTTGAAGCGCATCAACCATAGTTTCTTTAGACTGAACTCCAATAAACTGCTGATAAGGTTGACCATCTTTAAAAATAATCATAGTCGGAACGCTCATAACACGATACTGAGCTGCCAAATTATGGAATTGGTCAATATCAACTTTGTATACATGGGCAGCAGGCTCAACCTCTGCTGCAATTTCATCCAAAACAGGTGCCATCATTTTGCATGGCCCACACCATGTTGCAAAGAAATCAACTAACACCGGATCGCTGCTTTCAAGTACCATGCCAGCAAATTGCGTTTCTGTTATCTCTGTAGCCATTGTAATGACCTCCTACGTCATACACCCCATTTGCAAGGTGTCTATTTTCTCCCAACACCATCCATTGTAGAGGCGCTCAACACAAAGGGACACCTTTCAGTGTCCCTTGAAATCGTGTTGTTACCCTCTGTAAACGGTTCCGTTTTCCCCGTGTATTTTACATGAGGCTCATTGTGTAGATTGGTCCTCTAATACGCCATTTTCGCCCTATCGATTTGAGCACTATAATGCAGCTTCTTTAATGACATCAAGAAGCGCGTCAACACTCCATTCGCCCAAATCTCCCTCAGAACGATCGCGAATAGAAACCGTACCATTCTCAACTTCTTTATCACCAATAACACCCATATAGGGTACTTTTTCTGCTTGTGCCTTGGCAATTTTTACTCGCATAGGTTCATTCTGCGAATAAATCTCCACACGCCCTCCTGCTGCGGTAATCTTGCGGGCTAAATCCTTGCATGCATCTAGATGACAATCCGCTAAAGGAAGCAAAATAACCTGCACAGGAGCTAACCATAAGGGTAATGCGCCCGCATAGTTTTCAATCAAAATACCAAAGAAACGCTCGATTGAACCAAAGATTGCACGGTGCAACATCCAAGGACGCTCTTCTGTATTATCAGCCGTACGATAGGTAAGCTCAAAACGCTCGGGTAAATTGAAATCAACCTGAACTGTTGAACATTGCCATGTACGACCAAGCGCATCTTTAACTTTAATATCGATCTTTGGACCATAGAAAGCCCCATCGCCTTCATTGATCTCATACGTTAAACCTCGGCGCTCACACGCTTGCTCAAGAGCGTGTTGAGCATGCTCCCACATATCATCTGATCCGATTGATTTTTCAGGGCGTGTCGAAATCTCAGCGGTGTACTCAAAGTCAAAGGTTGACATAATGTGATCAACAAGCTCAAGGATATCAACCACTTCATCAACAACCTGATCACGTGTGCAAAAAACGTGTGCGTCATCTTGCGTAAAACCACGCGCACGCAAAAGGCCATGCACCGCACCAGAAAGTTCATGACGATAAACCGTACCAAACTCAAAAAGACGCAAAGGAAGGTCACGATAAGAACGAATCTCATTACGATAGATCAAAACATGACCAGGACAATTCATGGGCTTTACGCCATATTCCGATAGACGAGGATTTTCTTCCGACCCCTCATTAATATTAAAGAAGTACATGTTCTCGCCATAAAAGTCATAGTGTCCTGATGTCTTCCAAACATCAGATTTGTAAACATGTGGCGTAATAACCTCTTGATATCCATTTGCATAGAGATCACGACGAAGCCATTCTTGCAGCAAACGAATAACGCGTGCGCCCTTTGGTGGATACAAAGGGAGGCCAACGCCGGCGTCTTCATCAAGCATGAATAAGCCTAATTCTTTGCCGATCTTACGATGATCGCGCTTTTCTGCTTCAGCAATATTTTCAAGGTATTGATTAAGTTCTTTTTTAGAGAAAAATGCTGTACCGTAAACACGCTGCAACATCTCACGATCTGAGTCGCCCCGCCAATATGCACCGGCCAATTTGGTGAGTTTAAACGTAGGAAGTTCAGCGGAAGAGGGCAAATGGGGACCGCGACACAAATCGACAAAGTCACCTAAACGATAGATCGAAATCTCTTCATTATCAGGAAGCTCATCAATCAACTCAAGCTTGAGCGGCTGATCAGCAAACATCTCTTTAGCCTGATCTTTGGTTACCACCTGACGAGTAAAGGGTTCACCAAGCGCCACAATCTCATTCATACGTGCTTCAATTTTCTCAAGATCTTCAGGAGTTAACGTATGATCCATGCGGATATCATAATAGAACCCATTTTCGATTGAAGGTCCAATACCAAAATCAACCTGTCCATATAAGTCTTGCAATGCTTTAGCCATAATATGAGCAGCGGAATGACGCAACAGATCGAGCGCCTCAGGACTCTTTTTAGTAACGATAGTTATAGTCTGCCCATCAGATAAGGGAGTAGTCAGATCAACCAATTTGCCGTCTACCGTGCCAGCAAGCGCGGCTTTTGCGAGACCAGCGCCAATTGCTTGAGCCGCATCGGCAAGCGTGGCACCTTCTTCTAAGGTAAGCGTATTACCATCAGGAAGAATAACGTTCATGTAAGACATCCTTTCTTGTGCCGGGTGCGTACAAAGCACCTGCACGTATCACGTATGAACAGTATGGATTTCTATATTACATCTGTCCGCAGACAAACTTATTGCAATTACGATGCAAATTGTTAAGCGCGTGGTGGACGTATCTGAGTTGTGCAATAAGGACAGATATCCCAAGCAGGATTGAGTGCATGATGACAGGTAGGACAAAGATTTTTTAGTCGCTGATGACAATTGGGACATATCACATAATCGGCCTCAATGGGGTAGCCGCATTGCCCACATTCACCATACTTTAAAAGTTCACGACGCTTAAGAGCGACTTCAAGTTCTTGCTCATCTCTATCAATCTCTAAAAGAGGAGGACGCATCAAGCAATAGGCAATAACACCGGCAATAGGAATAAGAGCAACAACACCCCATAGCTGCCACGTTGCTCCCCTACTCATCGCATCCCTAATGACCCATACAACAGAAAGCACATAGAGTGCAATAATAACAATAAGAAGAATGATCAAAGCTGCCTGTAATTCAGGGGTCCACAATTGAGACATAGAAGATACCTTTAATTTACCTTACCTTGTTGTTATGCATCCATCTCAGCAAGCTGAGCTTTAAGTCGTTCGCTTTGCTGTGTAAACTCAGCAAGCTTTATCTTATCTTTTTCAATCACTTCAGGTGCTGCTTTTGACAAAAAGCCAGGATTGTTTAATTTCTTTTCAAACTTAATGCGATCCTTCTCAACAGCAGCAATCTGTTTTTCGAGACGTGCACGTTCTGCAGCAAAATCAACAAGACCTGATAAAAGAATAAATACCTCAAGCCCCTCAGCAAGGACCGCTGCAGACTCGCTCGGTTTTTCTACATCAAGCGATGCTTGCGCAATCTCTACATTCCCCAAAGCGCAAATAAGTGTCTTTTGAGCTTCAAAATCAGCAAGTGCGTCTTCGGTTTCTGCTTTTACAACAAGCGACAAGGAAACCTTAGGTGAAATACCATACCGTGCACGCGCCGAACGAACGCCGCCCACTGATTGGGTTACCATGGTAATAACGCGCTCAGCATCAGTATTGATATAGCTGGCCAGCTCATCTGCATCAGGCCACGGTGTCATCATTAACATCTCATATTTATGAGCAACAGGAAGCTCATCATAGATCTGCTCAGTCACAAACGGCATAATAGGATGCAAAAGACGAAGAGCCTGATCTAACACAAAAACAAGATTTCGTTGACAGATAAGCTTATCTTCTCCCCCTGCATTAAGACGAGGTTTTGAAAGCTCGATATACCAATCGCAAAATTCGTTCCAGAAAAAAGCATAGAGCTCTCGCGTGATTACACCAAACTCAAACTCTTTAAAGGCAAGATCAAGTTTTTCCACTAAACGTGCTAGGCGCGAGAAAATCCATTGATCAGCGGGCGTACGCGGATCAGGAGCGCCAGGAGTATAGGTATCATCCAAATACATCATGACAAAACGCGCTGCATTGCGGATCTTATTGGCAAAATTGCGGGAAGACTCCAGCTTAGATTCATTAAACTTCAAATCTTGAGCACCCGTAACTTGCATTAATAAACCAAAGCGCATTCCATCCGCGCCATAATCTTGCATAAGTTTAACCGGATCAACACCATTACCGCGGCTCTTAGACATGGGCTTACCATCAGCGCCCATAACTGTTGGATGAATAATGACATCAGTAAAAGGAATTGATTCTGTACAATAGAGCGACGACATAACCATACGTGCTACCCAAAGACCCATAATATCGCGCGCCGTAGAAAGCACCTGGGTCGGATAGGTTTTCATAAGCTCATCATGAGCAACTTCAGGCCATCCTTGCGTTGCAAAAGGCCACAATTGAGAAGAAAACCAGGTATCTAATACATCATCATCTTGGCGTACCGGCTTTCCACACACGGGACACACTTCAACGTCCTCTAGGCAAGCATCTTCCCACCCACATGAATCACAATAGAACATCGGAATGCGATGACCCCACCACAGTTGACGAGAAATACACCAGTCTTTTAGGTTTTCCATCCAATCAAGATAGACGTGCTTCCAGCGATCAGGATGGAACGTAATCTCGCCTTCTTCAACCACGCGAGCAGCTTCTTTTTTCAAACGATCTACCGCAACAAACCATTGTTCAGAAAGCCACGGCTCGAGCTTAGTGTGACAACGATAGCAGGTCATGACAGAATGATCGTGTTCTTCAACATGATCTAAAAGACCTAAACGTTCAAACTCTTCGACAATCGCCTCACGAGCCTCATCTCGTGTCATACCAGAGAACTTGCCATATCCCTCAACAACAACAGCATGTTCGTCAAACACATTAATTTGTTCTAGATTGTTACGTTGACCCATCGCATAGTCATTAGGGTCATGTGCAGGTGTTGTCTTAACTGCACCGGTACCAAACTCGGAATCAACATAATAATCGGCAAAAATAGGAATTTCACGTCCCACAATAGGAAGCGTTACCGTCTTACCAATCAAATGCTTATAGCGCTCGTCTTTGGGGCTTACCGCCACACCAGTATCACCAAGCATAGTCTCAGGGCGCGTGGTTGCCACCACTAAATACTCAATGCCATCAACCGGTTCAGTAAGTGGATAGCGTAAATACCACAGATGTCCCTTTTCATCTACGTATTCTGCCTCATCATCTGCAATAGCTGTAGTACAGGAAGGACACCAATTCACAATGCGACGACCCTTATAGATGAGATCATCGTGATACCAATCGCAAAATACCTTTCGCACTGCAAGCGCATACTCAGGTGAAAGCGTGAATTTCTCATCTTCATAGTCACACGAACAACCCATTGAAGCGATCTGATTGACGATGGTGTTACCGTACTCTTCACGCCATTCATAGCATGCCTCTAAAAATGCCTCACGCCCAATTTCTAAACGTGATATACCCTCTTCAGCAAGCTTCTTATCAACCTTTGTCTGCGTCGCAATGCCGGCATGATCAGTACCTAAAATCCAGCGCGTTTGATAGCCCTGCATACGCGCGTGACGAATACAAGTGTCTTGGATAGTGTCATTAAGCGCATGACCCATATGCAAAACACCTGTCACATTAGGTGGCGGAATAACAATGGTATAGGACTGATCGCCATATTTACCAAAACCATGGGTACGCGCAAAATTGCCTGATGCTTTCCATGCTTCAAAAAGAGGTTTTTCCCATTCAGCATAAGGGATCTGTTCTTTTTTCTTATCCGCCATGAGTCTAATCCTTTTAATCTCTTTTTACTGATGTCGATAAAACCACATTATCGTACATACTTTATGAAACGACACAAATCTCTGGAACGGTTTCGCCTACAATATCGCTCTTTCTAATCACGACACGAGTAGGCTCGTGATACTCAGGTAGGTTATACATAATATCTTGAAGTGCAGATTCGCAAATACTACGCAAACCACGCGCTCCCGTCTGATGCTCAATAGCCGCTTCCGCAATTGCCTCAAGTGCTTCTTGTTCAAAAACAAGTTCCGAATCTTCAAAGGCAAACATACGCTTATATTGTTTTACAAGAGCATTTTTAGGCTCCGTTAAAATGCGTACAAGATCTTCTTTAGACAATTCCGAAAGCGAAGTAATAACAGGAATACGTCCCACGAATTCAGGGATCATACCAAACTTATGCAGGTCTTCAGGTAGTACATGACGCAGTAACTCTTGATCTGCTTCACGTTTAGATTCAGGCATATCAGAATTAAATCCGATATTAGTTGTACCAACACGTTGTGCAATAATCTCAGGAAGACCCACAAAAGCACCACCCAAGATAAAAAGAATGTTGTCGGTATTAATCGGAATAAGTTCCTGCTGAGGATGCTTACGACCACCTTGAGGAGGAACTGAGGCATCACAACCTTCAACAATTTTTAAGAGCGCTTGCTGCACCCCTTCACCTGACACATCACGGGTAATAGACAAGTTTTCAGCTTTGCGTGCAATTTTGTCAATCTCGTCAATATAGATAATGCCAATTTCCGCACGAGAAACATCAAAATCAGCTGCCGTAATAAGTTTGAGTAAAATGTTCTCGACATCTTCCCCAACATAACCCGCCTCGGTAAGTGTTGTTGCATCCGCAATAGCAAAGGGAACTTGAAGAGTGCGTGCTAGAGTCTGCGCAAGCAGTGTTTTACCGGAACCGGTTGGACCTAAAAGCAAGATATTGCTTTTAGCGAGCTCGACATCATCTTCGTCTGCTGACTCACCCAAGCTAATGCGCTTATAGTGATTATATACAGCAACGGAAAGCGCTTTTTTTGCATCATCTTGACCAACAACATGCTCAGAGAGCTGTGCGTACAACTCATGAGGTGTTGGAAGATGCTCAAAAATAGGTTCTTCTGGTTTCGATGCCGCATCATGCAGCATATCAAGCTCTTGATGAGTCTTGCTTATTGAATTAAGTGCATCTGATTCAAGCCCTCTAAACGACAAATCCGTAAGCATAGCCTCTGCACAAACAGACACACACTCATCGCAAATATAGATCCCATTTGGGCCAGAAATCATTGCATTAACTTGATCGGGCGTTTGCCCACAAAAGGCACAGCGAATAGCACCTGTGCTATTCGCTGCATCATGAGAGTTATCAGTCATTGATTACCCCAAAATCTTATTAGTCATTTGAAAAACGTGAAGACACAACCTTATCAACAAGTCCATAAGCACATGCCTCTTCAGCGCTCATCCAATTGTCACGTTCAGAATCAGCATGAACACGCTCGATTGGTTGACCGGTATGTTGAGCAATAATACCCTCTAAACGATCACGCGTCTTGCGCATCTCATTAGCAACAATCTCAAAGTCGGTTTGCTGTGTACGTTCTCCCGTTGCACCCATAGGTTGATGGATCATAACCTGTGCATTAGGAAGAATAATGCGCTTACCTTCTGCACCGCCACACAGCAATACAGAAGCCATCGAGGCAGCAAGCCCCATGCAAATTGTCGATACATCACACTTGATGTATTGCATTGTGTCATAAATTGCCAAACCAGCAGAAACAGATCCTCCTGGCGAATTGATATATAATGCAATATCTTTGTCCGGGTCAGCACTTTCTAAATGAAGGAGCTGAGCAACAACAGTATTTGCCACGGCATCATCAATGGGCTCACCCAGAAAGACAATACGCTCATTGAGCAAACGAGAGTAAATGTCATAGCTGCGTTCTCCGCGAGGAGATTGTTCAATTACGTAGGGGATCAATGCATCCTTAGTATTTTGATAAGACATAAAGGTAACCTCGCTTTGTGCAGTAAACACCATCAAAACGCTCAATACTAAACATTAAGTAAACTACTCAGCATCCTTTGGCGCTACTGCGGATTCTTCAATAATAGTTACGTTAGCTTTTTCAGCAATGTCTTTGAGTGCCTTGCTGCGCTTGATGCCTTCACGAATCATAGGAATACGACCAGTCTCGTACCACTCTGCTTCAACCTTTGCAGGATCATCAACCTTAGCATTAATGAACTCTTGTGTAACCTCTTCAGGAGTTGCCTCAATATTGAAGTGACGAGCCCAAGCATCTAATGCCATATCTTGACGCACCGTATCAGTGGCCTGTTTTTTGATGTCTTCTTTAAGCTGATCAGCAGTAATGCCCGCTTGCTGCAAGAAAGCATCATAGCTTTGTCCCGCCTGATTAAGCTGACGGAACAAATCTTGCAAAAGATTGGCCTCTTCACGTTCAGTAATAGATGCAGGCATCTCATCAGTTACGCGCTGCGCAATGGCAAATAAGCATTCGTTTTCTTTACGACGAGGAGCGGCAGTTTCCTTTTGGCTCGTAATCTGCTCACCAACAAGAGCACGAAGAGCAGCTAAATCATCAAAACCAAGATTCTTTGCGAATTCATCATTAGCCTCAGGAAGAACCGTTTTCTTAATTGAGTCAATCTTGACATCAAAATGATACACACCTTTATCAATACCAAAACTCTGGGAGAGCAAGGATGATTGACCGGCCATGTCGAGGTCGAAGGATTTTTCATCACCCTTCTTTAAACCAATCAATTCTGCATCAAATGATGCTGGATAGAGATTCTGACCCAACTGATACAGTCGAGACTCACAAGACAATGCAGAAACAATTTCACCCTCTGGATCAGTAACATCCATGGAAAGTTCTACAAACTGATCTTTCTTGATCTTAGTGTTTGCATTTGCATCTTTGTATTCCATATAGTAGTTACGGAACTCATCAACACCTGAGTCAATTTCTTCCTCAGTAGCTGCGGTTGAAGGAACCTCAACGTCAACCGGATCATAGCTTGTAAGCTCTACTTGAGGTTTTACCGTGATGGTGGCAGTAAAGGTCAAATCTTTGCCCTCAACAGCCTCAGCATCAGAAAACTCTGCCTTGAATAAAGGAACGAGATCGTTTTCATCAAGAATTTGAGGATAGGCTGTATTCACCAAATCCTCAGCAACGGTTGCCATTACAGAATCTTTACCCAGCATGTTGTCAATCACAGGACGAGGTGCCTTACCGGGACGAAAACCAGGGAACTTATAACGCTTAGCGAAGTCTTTATACGTACGCTTGATTTGCGCATCAACATCAGCTGCAGGAATAGTGCAAGTGATTTTAAGTTGATTATCCTCGAGTGCCTCTACTGTGCTGTTCACAAAATTCTCCTTCTTGGGGTGAT
>CAJMOJ010000039.1 GCA_905215035.1 uncultured bacterium | reverse complement strand
ATGGGCTTGATGTCGAATTCAAAAATGGTCAGCGCGTTACAACCGATGAGGCAATGGATGTCGTAAAAATGACGCTTATCGGTAAGGTGAACGAAGAGCTCGTATTGGCTATGAATCGTCACGGCAACCTAGCAGTAGGAGTTAATGGTGCTGATGCGGGCACTATTATCGCTGAGCAAGCTAATACGGATTTAGGGCGTGTTGGGAAAATCCTTGAAGTAAATCCAGCCTACATTAATGCTCTTATTGCTGCTGATTACATCCCAGTAATTGCATCTATCGCAAAAGGGGTTGACGATGGGTCGTTCAATATCAATGCAGACAAGGCAGCAAGTGCAATTGCTGCCGCTATTGGGGCTCACAAAATCATCTTTTTGACTGATGTCGATGGTTTCTATGAGGACTTTTCCAATAAAGACTCATTAGTGTCTAAGATGAGTCTTGACGAAACGAGAGCGATGCTTGCATCAGGTGCAGTAAGCGCAGGCATGATTCCTAAATTGCAATCTTGTGTGGATGCACTTGAGGCAGGAGTTCCACGGGCTCATATTGTCAATGGTACAAAGCCGCATTCTATTCTGATTGAGCTTTTAACTTCAGTTGGTGCGGGTACGTTGATTTACGACAACGAAGGTCATGCCAAAGAAGATATGCGCTCATTGGGTCTTTTGGCATCGCGATTATACGAAAACATCTCTGCTCATTAAGAGAAATAGTGCAAGATGAGGGAAGAAGGATACGTATGAATTTTGAAGAAGCAAAAAAACTTGATGAACGTTTTGTTATGCCAACGTTTAAGCGCAAGGACGTTATGCTTGTTGAGGGCAAAGGCGTTGAGGTAACTGATTCTGAGGGTAAAAAGTATAAAGACTTTATTGCTGGCATTGGTGCTTATAGTTTGGGTCACTGCCATCCATCCGTTGTGCGTTCAGTTCAGAAGCAGGCAGAAAAACTGATCCATGTTTCAAACTACTACTATATTGAACATCGTGGCGAAGTTGCCAAGATGATTTCTGATATGGGTAATGAGTGTGTGCCTAAGTTCTTTAGTGCTCCTTGGAAAACGTTTTTTGCCAATTCGGGAGCAGAAGCAAATGAATGTGCTATTAAACTTGCACGTCTCTACTCCAAAAAAGAAGGCCATGGCGGACAGGTAATTATCACCCTTGATAATAGCTTCCATGGACGTACGCTTGCAACGCTTGCTGCAACGGCTCAGCCAGCAAAGCAAGAAGCATTTGCGCCCATGCCTGATGGTTTTGTACATGTTCCTATGAATGATTTAGGCGCTCTCAAGCAAGCAATCGTTGAAAATGACGGCTTGATTGCTGCGGTTATGGTTGAGTGTATCCAGGGTGAGTCTGGTGTTCATCCTTGCGATCCAGATTATCTCGTTGATGTTATGAAGCTTGCTCGTCAGGCTGGTTTTTTGGTTATTGCCGATGAGGTCCAAACCGGTTTCTATCGTTGTGGTACCTATCCCTTTGCATTCCAGGGAATGGGCTTTACCCCTGATATTTTCACTATGGCAAAAGGTATTGCATCAGGATTCCCTATGGGCGCATGCGCTGCCCGTATCGAAGTTGCTGATGCGTTTGAGCCCGGTGATCATGGTTCAACGTTTGGTGGTTCTAACCTTGCTATGGCAGCTGCACAGGCAACCCTAGAGACCTTGATGACCGAAAGCTTTGGTGAGCGTGTTGCCAAGATGGGTGCTTATTTTGTCGATAAGCTTGCCACGATCGAATCATTTGTCTCTATTCGTGGCGCTGGCCTTATGTTGGCAGTTGACCTTGAAGAAGATCTTAGTGCTCCCGCTGTTGTAGATGCGGCACTTGAGGCAGGATTCTTACTTAATGCTACTGGTCCTCATACCTTGCGTTTCTTGCCACCACTCACAATTGAGAAGATCGACATTGATGACTTAATTGATGCCTTCCCTGGCATCATTGAAGCAGCACGTGTTGCTCAGGCAGAGGCGGTTGCAGCTGCTCAAGCAGAGGCTGCTGGTGAGCCTGAAAGTGCGGAAAACAAAGTAGAAGAGGCGCTTGAAGCAGAGGCTGCATTGGCTGCCGAGAAGCTTATCGAAGAAGATGCGCAAGCAGCTGCTGAAGGCGATGAGACTGAATAGCGTTTTTGCTTAAGAATTGTAGGTAGGAATAGAGGTAGGGCATACCTTTAAGGAAGGAAAAGATAGATGGCTAAGGAAAAGTGTGTTTTAGCGTATTCAGGTGGTTTGGATACGTCAGTATGTTTAAAATGGCTTCAAGATGAAAAAGGTCTTGATGTTATTGCTGTCGTAGGCGAAGTTGGTCAAGAGCACGAAGGACTTGAGCAAGTCCGCGAACGTGCATTGGCAACAGGCGCTCTTGATTGTATTGTTGCTGACATGCGTGAAGTGTTTGCTCAAGATTACTTAACTAAGGCATTGTATGCAAACGCCCAGTTTGAGAACAAATATCCTTTGGTATCTGCTTTATCTCGTCCTTTGATTTCAAAGTATTTGGTTGATACTGCTCATAAGTACGGTGCACGCTACATTGCTCATGGTTGTACGGGCAAAGGTAATGATCAGGTTCGTTTTGAAACTTCAATTCAAGCGCTTGATCCAACTCTAGAAATTATTGCTCCGGTTCGTGAATGGGATTTACATACCCGTCAAGAGGAGATGGAGTGGGCAGCTGCGCACGGTGTTGACGTTCCAACGACCAAATCAAAGCCTTACTCTATTGATGATAATGTTTGGGGCCGTGCTATTGAATGCGGCGTTCTCGAAGATCCCATGAACCGTCCTCCTCTTGATATCTATACCATGACGGTTGATCCTGAGAAAGCTCCTGACCAAGCAACTGAGATCACTATTGATTTCGTAGAAGGTGTTCCCGTTGCTATTGACGGCAAGGAGATGGACTATCTCCACATCATTGAAGAGATGAATAAAATTGCTGGCGAAAACGGTTTTGGTCGCATTGATATGATTGAAAACCGTATGATTGGCGTTAAAAGTCGCGAGTGTTATGAAGCTCCTGGTGCGCTTGCTTTGATCATGGCTCATCGCGCCCTTGAAGATATGTGTCTTGAACGTGAGGTATTGCGCTATAAGCTCCATATTGAGCAAGATTGGGCAACGCTTGTTTATAACGGACAGTGGTATTCACCCCTAAAGCACGCAATGGATGCATTCCTTGCTACTACGCAGGCTTGCGTTACGGGCAAGGTACGTTTGAAGTTCTACAAGGGCTCTTGTACGGTTACCGGTCGTGAGTCTGACTTCTCCTTATATGATTACGGACTGGCAACTTATGACGCGGCAGATACCTTCAATCATGCTGCAGCTAAGGGCTTTATTGACTTATATGGTTTGTCCACCAAGGTTTGGGCAACTAATCGCCGTAAAATGGGCGTTACTGATGGTGAGGAATTACTCTAACATGCAGAGAGGATTCAATCAGTGAATCATCCGTAGTTCTTTCAAGTCACTACAAGTAATGATGACCGATCATTTGGGTAATACCGTGATCGGTCATTTTGTTTTGGGGCACAATAGCAAGAATACGATAAAAACCAAAAGGGGGCTTGAATACCATGGCATTATGGTCTGGTCGATTTGAACAAGGAGTAAGTGAGTTTACGCAAGAGTTTGGCGCGTCGCTTCCTGTTGATAAGGCAATGTATCGCCAAGATATTGCAGGCTCCAAAGCGCATGCACGCATGCTTGCCCAGCAAGGTGTTATTTCAGATGAAGATGCGCAAGCCATTGTTGCGGGCCTTGATGAGATTGAAGCAAGTATTGAAGCAGGGGATTTCATTTTTGATATCAATGACGAAGACATCCATATGTCTATCGAAAAGGTATTGACGCAAAAAATCGGTGACGCAGGAGCCCGTTTGCATACTGGTCGTTCGCGTAACGATCAAGTTATTACTGATACGCGCCTGTATGCTAAACAGTTGGCTCGTGACTTACAAGAAGCTAATCTTGCGCTTCAAGAGGCACTTCTTGAACTTGCAGCGCAAAATAATGATGTCGTTCTTCCTGGTTATACGCACATGCAACATGCTCAACCTGTCTTGTTGGCACACCATCTTATGGCATATTTTTGGATGTTTGCTCGTGATTATAATCGCTTGGCGCAAGCGTACGCTGCTGCTGACGCTAACCCTCTTGGTTCAGCGGCGCTTGCTGGTACAACCTATCCGCTTGACCGTGAAAAGACGACGACAGAGCTTGGCTTTGCTTCCTTGATTCCCAATTCAATGGATGCGGTGTCTGATCGTGATTTTTTGCTTGATCTTGATTATGCGTGCGCTGTCTCTATGATTCATCTATCGCGTTTATCCGAAGAGATTATTTTATGGTCAACCTCAGAGTTTGGCTTTATTACGCTCTCTGATGCTTACTCTACGGGTTCTTCTATCATGCCTCAAAAGAAAAATCCAGATTTTGCGGAGTTGATTCGTGGTAAGTCGGGCCGTGTTGTGGGAGATCTTATGGCGCTTTTGATGACTATGAAGAGCCTCCCTCTTGCATATAACAAGGATTTACAGGAAGACAAAGAAGGCGTTATTGATGCATGCAAGACCCTGCACGATTGTTATGTGTGCATGGCAGGCATGATTGCCACCATGACTATTAACAACGATGCAATGGCGGCGCAGGCGAAAAAGGGTTATTTGGCAGCAACCGATGTTGCTGATTATCTTGCTAAAAAGGGTATGCCCTTCCGCAAGGCTCATGAGGTAGTTGGTCACCTTGTTTTATTGTGTGATAAGCGTGGTTGCGATCTTGATGATCTTGCCCTTGAAGACTTTAAGGCAGAGTCTGAGTTATTTGAAGCTGATATTACCCAAGCACTCAATCTTGAGGCAATTGTTGCGGCGCGTACTACCTATGGCGGTACCGGTAACAGCGTTGTAGCAGAGCAGCTTGAGCTTGGACGTGTTCGTCTTGCGGAAGAAAAAGAGGCGCTTGCGTAAGTTTTGTATATACGTCTGCGTAGGTTTTGCGTAAGACATGCGCGAAACTTGTGGACATAATAGCGTGTTGGCTGTGGCGTTTGCAGCGGTCATGATAAAATACCTTTCATTACGCATTATGGAGGTAGCATGAGTTCTCGTGCACGTAGAAATAGAGGTGGCGTAAAGAAACGCCAACCATTCTTGAAAGTGATGATCGTTCTTGCGGTCTTGATTATTGTAATTGGTATAGGTGGTATTGCGGCCGTTGCGGTAGGTGCTTTATGGTTGCAGGATTTGCCTGACTACAAAGACGCAAAAGCATATAACGTTGCGGAAAAAACTAAGGTGTATGCCAGTGACGGAACAACACTGCTTGCAGAGTTTTACCTTGAAAATCGTGAGCCACTCACATCACTCAATGATATTTCCCGCTATGTTGTAGAGGGCACGGTAGCTACTGAAGATGAGCGTTTCTATGAACATAATGGTGTTGATATTGCCGGCATTATGCGTGCGGTAGTCAACAATATTACGGGCGGTGCGACTGAGGGTGCTTCCACCATTACGCAGCAGTTTGTACGTAATACTATTTTGGCTGATGAAGCGCAAGACGCAACGCTTAAACGTAAAGTACGTGAGGCTTTTATCTCGTTAAATTTGGAAGGGATGTATGACAAGAATCAAATCTTGCTCATGTATCTCAACACCATCAATTATGGGCAAGGTGCCTATGGCATTGAAGCGGCTTCTCAGCTCTATTTCTCTAAGAGCGCAAAAGATCTTACTATTCCAGAAGCTGCAACGTTGATTGGTATTCCGCAATCTCCAACCTACAACAATCCCATCGACAATCCAGAAAACTGTCTGAATAGACGCAATCTTGTCTTGGATCGCATGCGTACCCACAATGTTATTACGCAAGAACAATATGATGAGGCAAAAGCGACTCCTATTGAGCTTAATGTGACGCGTTCGGAAAATGCCGATGGGCTCTACAAGTACAAATATTTTACGAGCTATGTGCGCGAAACGCTTCTCGATCAGTTCTCAGTTGATGAGGTGTTCAAGGGCGGCTTGCGTGTAACGACAACGTTGGATCCTCAAACGCAAGATTATGCTGAGGAGGCTATGAACAACAAGCTCAAGTCGTTTCCTGACAATATTGAGGGCGCTCTTGTAGCGGTCGATCCTGACAATGGATTCATTCGTGCCATGATTGGCGGTCGTGATTATGATACGAATCAATTTAACTTAGCAACTCAGGCGCAGCGTCAGCCAGGTTCTTCTTTTAAGACCTTTACGCTTTTGGCCGCGCTTGCCGATGGGGTTTCTCCTAATACGAATTTAAACTGCGCATCGCACGTTAAAATTGGTGATTGGGAAGTAGAAAACTACGGTGGACATTCGTATGGCACTCGTTCGATTGCAAGTGCGTATGCCGTATCATCAAATACCGGCTTTGCTGAGCTGGTCACTGAAATTGGCGCTGACAAAGTTGTCGAGATGGCAAAAAAGTGTGGTATTGAATCCCAGCTAGATGCCTATCCTTCAATTACGTTAGGTGCTGAAGAGGTAACAGTACGTGAGATGGCTCAGGCTTATGCCACCATTGCAAATGGCGGTATTCGTCATGAAGCGGTCTGTATTGAGCAGATTAAAGATTCACAAGGCACCATTATTTTCCAGGCGGATACTAAGGGTGAGAAAGTGCTTGACACGGTGCTTACCCAGGCTGCTACAGAAGTCATGGAGGGCGTTATCACAAGCGGCACTGGTCGCAATGCTGCCTTATGGACAAGCCAACCTGTTGCTGGTAAGACGGGCACCTCTGAGAATTGGAGAGATAAATGGTTCTGTGGCATCACCCCACAGATGTCAGTTGCCATTTGGCTTGGTGCGCGTGATGAGGTAAAGATGCCTTCTTGGATTGCTGCTGATGGTATTTTTGGTGACTTTATGCGCAAAGTGCTTCAAAATCAGCCTATTGAAGAGTTCCCTGAGTCCGAAGAGAAGCTCGAGTATACGACAACCGATTTTGGTTCGGGTTCGAGTTATGACTATGGCGAAGACACGGGTGTTTCTGCCGAAGGCGAAGCTGCCAATGAAGACGATGATGAAGATTACGAAGAGCCAGAAGACACTACCCCTCCGGTGATTTCAGGAGGAACTACCGGTTCAAGCTCATCGTCTGGTTCAGGCAGTACTTCATCGGGTAGCACGGGTGGAGGCGGTTCTACCAGCGGTAGCGGAACGGGTTCATCGTCTGGTTCAGGCACCATTTCGGGAGGTTCAACAGGATCGAGCTCGGGTGGCAGTGGAGGATCTACTTCAACGGGCTCGGGTGGCACAACCTCTTCTTCAGGAACAGGGCGTATGGCTGCCTAGTTACAAAGGTGAATGGTAGTACTGAGAATCAAAAAAGATAAGTAAGAAAGAAATAAGGATTTATGCAAAGTATGATCACTTCTACGCGTATACGATTTATGGCAACGGTGCTTATGGTTGCCCTTGCAGCATGTTTGCTTGCGGGATGTGCTCCGCAGAATGCAAGCCATGAAAACCAGGCAAAGAATCGACAATATATGTCAAGCGTCAATACTATTATGGAGACGTTTGATTCTAATATGGATGATTTTGCAAATGCAGTTAAAGACGGGGAAGTACTCTCCTTAACCGCGCAGTTATCCTCTGTTGCTACTGCGGTAAATGAGCTTAAGGCCCTTGATGTTCCTGAGGATATGACCGATATTCAGGCATCATATGTTAAGGGAGCAGAAGAGCTTCAGACAGCGCTCAGTAAATACGTGGAACTCTATCAGGATATTAAAGTTCCTGAAGGGGGAAGCTTTGATTATGCAACCTATAACGATAGACTAGCTGAAATCCAGAAGCATTATAGCGATGGTCTTGCTGCCTTGCAGGATGCCGACACCAAAGCAACTGAGGCATAAACAGCATGCAAATACCGACAAGAATCCCTGAGCTTCTTGCTCCTGCGGGAAATATGACATGTTTACACGCGGCGGTGTCAGCAGGAGCTGACGCCGTCTATTTAGGTGCAGACCAATTTAATGCGCGTCGATCGGCAGATAACTTTACGCTTGAGACGTTGGCGCAGGCGTGTGATTATGCACATCTGCGCGAGGTAAAAATCTATTTGACGCTTAATACGGTGATATTGCCTTCAGAGCTAGCTGACGCACTCGAGCTTGCTCGTCAAGCCTATCGTGCTGGAGTTGATGCATTCATTGTGCAGGATTTGGGCCTTGCAGCTCAACTTGCAACATTGTTGCCTGACGCACGTGTTCATGCTTCAACGCAAATGAACATTCATGATACTGATGGACTTGTTGCGTTGTCTGCGCTCGGGATTAAGCGTGTGACCCTTGCACGAGAACTCTCGATTGAAGAGATTGCGCATCTTGTTCAGGTGGCAGCAGAGTTGGGTCTTGAAGTGGAATGCTTTGCTCATGGGGCTCTTTGTGTATGTTATTCAGGGCAGTGCTATATGTCTTCCATGATTGGAGGACGTTCAGCAAATCGAGGACGATGTGCTCAAGCTTGTCGTTTGCCGTACAGTCTCCATAATCGCGCCTTAAAAAAGGATCTCCCTTCATCGGGTGAACATCTCTTGTCTCCTAAAGATCTTTGTACGGCTGAGATCTTACCTGAACTCGTAGGAACTGGTGTGTCATCGCTCAAGATTGAGGGGCGCATGAAATCACCAGAATACGTTTATGACGTAGTAGGGGTCTATCGCGCTTTGCTTGATGATATTGCTCAAGAGCGCAAAAGTGTATCTCCAGTTGCTGCTGTTGATGAGGAGGTGTTGGTTGGAGAAACAACCAACAAGACACTCGACGATTATGTGGGCCGTGCTGATGCTGAACAAATACAAACGCTTTCAGAGGCATTTTCACGTGGGTTTACGACTGCTTATATGGAGCATGAGCGCGGCAATGAGATCATGAGTTATGGGCGTCCTAATAATCGGGGCATACGCATTGGTCGTGTGCAATCAGTACGTGATGGACGTGTTGTGATTGATGATGAGGGACAACTTCACGAAAATGATGTAATTGAGTTTTGGACCAATAGAGGTCATTTTGTTCACACGATTGATGCGCTTGTGCGCGACAGGTCAGGCTACGCTGTTGTAACGAACGTGAAGAATCCTGTGGGCAAGGGTGATCGCGTGTTTCGTGTTCGCAATGCGCAAATGGCCTTTGAGGATAAGGCAGAAGAGCCTCGCGTACCCATCGCCGGTACTCTCAATCTGACCTTAGGTATGCCAGCAGCTTTGACTTTTACGAGTGTCGTCCATCCCGATATTTCTGTTTCGGTTGAAGGCGATGTTGTTGAGCCCGCACGCACTAAAGCACTCACTGTTGATGAAGTGTTTGATCATGTTGATCGTTTGGGTACCACCCCGTTTGTTTTGAGCGATTTAGCAATCACTCTTGATGAGGGTGTAGGTATGGGTTTTTCGGCATTGCATAAGTTGCGTGCGCGCGCTGCTGAAGCACTACAAGACGCGCTCCTTGCCTCTTATCATCGTCGTACACTTGATAAAACCCCATCGCCTGTTTTACCGCCACGTCTCCGCAAGGGTGCTTGTAAGGTGTGTGTACTTGCCACTAATCCTGCTTGTGCTCGAGCGGCTAAGAAAGCTGGTGCCGATTTTATCTACGTGCCCGTGCATAACTATCGACGTGGTGAGGCGCTCATAGCAGGGCAGGTAAGCCCCACTGCTGAACAGGCGGGATACCCTAAGCAGTGCATTCCAGTCCTTCCCGTAGTACATCATGATACGGACGAGGATCGTGCTGGCGGTTTTGATATCTACAAGCGAGTAAAGCCCGATTCGCCTGTTCTTTGTCAAAATATTGGGCAAGTTGTTCATTGTCTTGAAATTGGAGCACAGGTTGAGGTCGGCCCTAATATTCCCGTAACTAATGAGCTTGATTTGGCGCTTATGGCGCGTCTTGGGGTTGAAAAGGTCTGGCTTAGTCCTGAGCTATCTCTCACTCAAATTGAAGAGTTGGGTTCACTTGCGCCTTTGGCTTTGGGTGTTACTATCATGGGTGCTCAAGAACTTATGGTGTGTGAACACTGTCTTTTGATGAGTCAGGGTCCGTGTGATCAGGATTGCACGACGTGTGTTCGGCGTAAATCACCGCATTATCTCAAAGATCGTAAAGGGTTTGAGATGTCTGCCGTGACCGATTCTACAGGGAGAAGTCATCTCTATAATGCAGTCTCGCTTGATATCGCTTATCAAATGCCAGAGCTTATTTCTGCAGGCGTTTCTCAAGTAATGGTCGATACCACATTGATGAATGTTGCAGAAACGACCAAGGCAGTTGCGCGAGCAGTTCGTGCACGCGATATTGCGCAAAAGAGCGGCGATCGAGTTTCTAAGGCTCCTGATACTACATCAGGTCATCTATTCCGAGGAGTTAGCTAGGAATAGATTTGAGGATAAAAGGAGCATGGGACTGCTTATCGCGGGTAAATCGTGAGAAGGGTGGGAACCCATCGGCCTTATTCATATGTCCTGCGGGCGCTCATGCCATGCTAAAAAATATCTGATAGCGCTAAGATAGTTTGTTACGAACAACAAAAAGTGCGCTCAACATAATGCAAGCACAATAAGAGCAATACTGGGTATGCAGACACCAATAAGAGAGGTTTATGATGCTAACTCCTGAAGAGCAGTTCCATATTATTCAATCGGGTGCGGCGCAGATTGTGCCTGAAGAAGCTCTCATGGAGAAGCTCAAACGGAATAAGCCACTCAATGTTAAGCTCGGTGTTGATCCAACAGCTCCTGATATTCATCTGGGACATGCGGTGCCGCTTCGCAAGCTGCGTCAATTCCAGGATTTAGGACATCAGGTTACGCTTATTATTGGCGATGGCACTGCCCTTATTGGAGATCCGTCGGGGCGCAACACTACTCGTCCACAGCTTTCACGTGAGCAGATCAAAGCTAATGCACAAACGTATGTGGATCAGGCATTTAAAGTTTTAGATCCTGAAAAAACCACCCTGCGTTATAACTCAGAGTGGATTTTGGATCTTTCCATGGAAGAGCTCTTAAAACTGCTCTCCAACTTTACCGTAGCACGCATTTTGGAGCGTGACGACTTTCATAATCGTTATACTTCGGGTCAACCAATCAGCTTGCACGAGTTTCTCTATCCTGTCATGCAGGCATATGATTCAGTGGTTATCAACGCTGATGTTGAGCTTGGCGGAACGGATCAGCTTTTTAACTTGCTTGCTGGCCGAGAGCTTATGGAAAAGATGGGTATGGAGCCTCAGGTTTGCTTAACGCTGCCGCTTCTTGAAGGCACTGATGGCGTTAAAAAGATGTCTAAGAGCTATGGTAACTATATTGGTCTTACTGATGAGCCTAATGACATGTTTGGTAAAGTCATGTCTATTCCTGATGAGCTGATGGTTAAATACTATCGTCTTGCTTCAACGCTGCCGGTTACTGATATTGATGCACTTGAAGAGGGACTTGCACAGGAGACGCTTCATCCTAATCGTATGAAGCGTGATCTCGCTCAAAATATTGTTGCTGCGTATTATGATGAGGTTGCTGCAGCTGAGGCAGAAGCTGCGTTTGATCGTGTATTTAAAAACCATGCTATGCCCGAAGATATCAAAGAGTTTGCCGCCGATCTTACTCCCAATGATGATGGCTTAGTATATCTTGCAAAGATTATTTATGATGCGGGTATGACTCAATCAGTGGGTGACGCTCGTCGCATGATCGATGGGGGCGCGGTAAAGATTGATGGAGAGCCAGTCTCTGCTAAAACCTACAATGTCGCTCCCGAGGCAGTTAAGGATCATGTTGTACAAGTAGGCAAGCGTAAATACGTACGTGTTGTCTAGGAACTGAAAACGTGATAGTGTCGAGCGCTCATGTAATCGCGTACTTGCATGAGCGTAAATCTGCCTAACAGGTATCGGAGCTATCGAGCCTCTGCTCCTTTTTGCTCAAGAGTAATAATGTGTTCGATGTGGTCGGTATGAGGAAACATATCAACACCCTGAGCCTCGGTAATGGTATAGCCTGCATCACATAGAATCTCAGCATCGCGTTTTTGCGTTTTAGGGTTGCATGAGATGTAGACGATTCGTTTTGGTTTTAAAGCGATGAGTGCTTCAAGAAAATCTTTGCTTGAACCGGCTCGAGGTGGATCCATGAAGACGACATCTACTGTTTGTTGGTGATGGGCGAGTTCTTGCAGATAGTCTCCTGCATCTGCGCAAATAAATTCTGCTGAAAGAATACCGTTATGACGTGCATTTTCTTGTGCATCGCGAATGGCGGCAGCTACCGAGTCAACACCAAAAAGATGTGCTTGGTATAAAGCTGCAGCAGCCAACCCAATAGTGCCTGTTCCGCAATAGGCATCAATAATACAATCTCCTGCTGAAAGATGCGCCATTTCCAATGCGCGATGATAGAGCACTTCTGTTTGTGAAGCATTAACCTGATAAAATGAGTGCGATGAAATTCTAAAGCTGACTCCACAAAGCGTATCTAATATAAAGCCGGGACCATAGAGTGTGCGCTCAAGCTTATCGCCCAAAATGACATTAGTTTGGCGTGTATTGACGTTTTGAACAATAGTGGTAATTGCAGGCACGCGAGCGACTAATTCACGACAGAAGTTTTTGGCTCCCTTGAATTCCTCTTTATTGGTTACCAAGGTGACGAGCACCTCATTGCTGGTGTGGCCAACTCTAATCACAACGTGCCGCATAAAGCCCTCGCCCGTATCTTCGTTGTAGGGCTCCATGTGATATTTAATCATTAATGCGCGTATTGCCTGTACGATTTTATTGGCTGTTTCATTTTCTACAAGGCAGTTATCGGTATTGATAAGACGATGAGTTCCTCGTGCATACATGCCGGTGAGAATTTCAGGATTACTTGTTTTTGTCGCACCTTTTGCGCAAGCAAAAGGAGAAATGACTTTATTGCGATAATGCGTAGGATTGTCCATACCAGCAAGCGCATAGATATGTGTGTCAGAGGCATAGAGGTCTTTGAATAAGTCAGTAAGATAATCTTGTTTCGCCTGAAGCTGTTCAGGGTAGGGGGTCGTAATTTCGGGGCAAGCGCCACATTGTTTTGCGCGAGAACAGTAAAAACATCCTTGTATAGGTGTGCCACTTCCTGCATTGTTTTTAGCATTGCTTACATGAGAACTACGCTTTTGGTAATTACCCTTGTGGGAATTGCGCTCTTGAGGGTGGCGTCTTTTAAAATTGCGCTTTTTTGGTCTATGTGATGACGACTTTTTCATAGAAGACTATTGTGCCACATGGGTGTCGAGGTTCCAGGTCATAACAATGCCAAAACCTTGTAAAGGCGCGCTTCTAATAATCATTTGACCCCCATGCGCAAAGACAATGCGAGCGATTAAAGCTACACCAAGACCGTGCTGTTTTAGCCCATCAAGTGGAGTGGCGAGGGGAGTAGCGGTGTCTGAATTGAAAGGAGATGTTGCAAAGGGATTGGCTGAGTCAAGAAGAGGGGGCTCGATGATAGGGTTCGTGGGGTTTTGGGAGGCGTGGGATGTAGCCGAAGAAGACTCTGCTTGCAGAATGCTTTGCCGTGCAAGTGCGATTTCTGATTGAAGATGTGCGAGTATAGCAGGCGAACAGCCAACCCCATCGTCACATACCGAAAGTTCGATTTCATGATCTGATGGCATGGTAAGACTAACGGTGATAGTACAGCCTGTTTCGTTGTGCTTGACGGCATTATTGATGGCATTGTGAAGTGCGCGAGCAATCAGGCGCTCATCACCTAAGAAACTTGTCTGCTCTGCTTCAGGTGAAATAATGATTTCAAACGTGTATGCTTCCGAGGTATCGCGGTTGAGGTAGTCTGTTACTACTGAGCGGATCAAGCGCGAAAGCGAAAAAGAAGTGAGCCGTAACGGTTGCATGTCGTATTCAAGATGAGAGGCAATATTCAAGTCTTCAATGAGGTCGCGAATACGCTCGGTTTGCTGCACAATGAGCGCTCCCGATTGCTTGTCAAGCGATGAGGCTTCAGGATCAGTGGAAATGCGCTCGGCATGTCCCATGATAACGGCAAGAGGAGTGCGCACATCATGCGAGACGCCAGCAATCCAATTTTTACGTGCTTGTTCTTTGCGCTGCAAGATGTTGGAAACCGAGTTGATTTTATTGCCGATGGCTTGTAAGGGACCATCGAAATGAACATTGACGGGGCGTTCTTGGGATAGATCGTCAAGCGCTTTGAGGGCAGGTTCGATATTGCGCAGTACGGTGTGTTTAGAAAACGTGTAGAGGAGATACACAATCAAGGTGTCTAACAGCAAAACAATGACGAGGTAGAGAGGGATGCGCAACATTGCATCATGAGGCAACTTGGTATCAGCAATCCAGTACGAGCCACGCGGCGTACCAAGTACGAGCAGGTTGTCATTTTCAAGCGGGGCAACAAAGATAGGATAGCGATTGATTTGTTGGTAATGATTGATAAGGGCGATGTCGTTGAGCGAATAATGCGTAGGAATTGATCGCTCTATATTCTTGTTGTCAGTGGATGTTTCAGCGAGTGTTGCAGTTTCTGAGAGCGGTGCGCGTTCTGACCAGGTAACCGTTCCTTCTTTATTGATAATGAGTGCCCACCAGTCGTTTTCTTCTAAGACGCCCCCGAGTGTATCAGGATTAGTGACGCTCCATTGGCCATCCTTTTCAGAAAGCTGGTCTTTAAGCTCCCAAATGTAGCTGGAAGGATTGTGGAGATCATCGCCGCTTCCGGCAAACTCTGCAATGGAAAATACGAGGTACAAGAAGAAATCGAGCGTAACAATAATGAATACCATACCCATAAAGATAAGAACCTGTTTTGCAGCAAAGTGTTTACCTGGTCGTTTGGCTTGTTTGGTATAGGTTGTCTTTTTGCGCTCGGTAACGGGGGGAAGCGGTGTGCTGCCTTTGGGGATGTCATTATAGACAGAAGGGTCATAGATACATCCGTTTTCAAAATGAATATGTTGCTTGTTGGATGGCATATTAGTGAAAAACGTGGGTAATAATCGTGTGTTTGAGAGCGGTCTGCGACGTATCTATTATGACTTACCTAAGAAGCAGTTTGTAGCCAAGACCTTTTACCGTTACTAAGGAAACAGGAGAGGAAGGGTTCTCCTCGATCTTTTCTCGTATACGGCGCACGTGCGTTTGAAGGCTTTGTTCGTATCCAAACGTGGAACCCCACGCGGCCTCGCAAATTTGATCGGTAGTTACAATACGGCCTGCGTTTTCTGCGAGCACCGCTAAAATATCGCGCTCTTTAGCTGTTAAGAAGGCGCGTTCGCCGTCTTTACGTACGACCTCCACGTTATCAAGATTGAGCGTGCAATATGCCAGCTCATATACAGGAGATGCTTCGGGGTAGCAGCGTCGCAAAACAGCAGTTACACGAAGCATAACTTCTTGAGGGGAAAAGGGTTTTGTAATGTAATCGTCAGCTCCGCTACGCAGGCCGGTCAATCTATCAGAAGTCTCATCGCGTGCAGTGAGAAAAATTACTGGTAGATTATTTTGAGGGTCAAGAGCACGAAGGTATGCGCAAAGAGAGAATCCATCGCCATCAGGAAGCCCGACATCTAAAATAGCAAGATCGGGCTTTGTTTTTTGATAAACCTCTAATGCTTGGCTTACCGATTTAGCGCACACAAGATTTGTGTAGCCCTCTGCGTAAAGTACTGCACCCATGAGCTTGAGTAATTCAGGCTCATCGTCTACCAAAAGAATAGTCTTAGTATGTAGCTGATTTTTTACCATGCTACCGTTATAACGCGCTCTCGTTCTTGTGTCTATCATTGCTTATGGTAAGTCAGGTAAACGTCAGGATATGCGCACAATAGTAAGCTTGCTGTGAGTTGTGTGCCAGTATGGTGCCAGCATTCTTTTTTAATCTAAATATGCGTCGAAGAAAGTTTGTACAGCAAACCATATTTTGATGCAGGAGACATCATCCATCGGATTGGAAAGGGATACGCTCATGCCAGCTCCATCGTCACTTTTAGAAGTACGCGACGTTTCGAAATGCTATGGTCAAGGTAGTTCTCGTAAACGCAAGCACACTGAGGCACAGCATGGAATTATTACTCAAGCGCTGTCACATATTAGTTTTACTGTCGCTCCCGGAGAATTTGTAGGAGTTATGGGTCCATCGGGCTCAGGCAAATCAACTTTGCTGAATTGTATTGCGACAATTGATGCACCAACAAGCGGCTCGATCCGGGTAGGTGCCACCAATCT
This sequence comes from uncultured bacterium, assembly GCA_905215035.1. Taxonomy (GTDB): domain Bacteria; phylum Actinomycetota; class Coriobacteriia; order Coriobacteriales; family Eggerthellaceae; genus Anaerotardibacter. The sequence goes on along the minus strand of CAJMOJ010000039.1, from coordinate 3,148 downwards.
TGAAGCGCTGCAGGGGCGATCTCTTGCTGCTTTCAGGCGAGAAGAGTTGGGATTTGTTTTTCAGGACTCAAACATGCTTGATACGCTGACTATTCAAGAAAACATTGCATTACCTCTTTCGCTTGCGGGTGTTTCTGCTCAAGAGATCGTAAAACGTACTCGCACAATAGCGGCGCAGTTGGGAATCGAACAAACGCTTGACCGCTTTCCTTACGAGGTTTCAGGTGGTCAAAAGCAACGTGCAGCAGCGGCTCGCGCTGTCGTTATGCGTCCTAGTCTTATCTTGGCTGACGAGCCAACTGGTGCGCTTGATTCCAAGTCAGCCCGCGAACTCTTAACGGCATTCTATGCATTAAAAACTTCAGGTGCCACTATCCTCATGGTAACGCATGATGCGGCAACAGCTTCATGGTGTGATCGTATTATCTTTATTCGCGATGGTAAGCTGTGGGGTCAAATGCGTCGTGATGATCGTGATCGTAAAGAGTTTCATACCGCTATTGTTGCTACCGTTGCTCGCCTGGAAGAAGGGGAGTGATTTGCATGATCGCTAAACTTGCTCTTGCGAATGTCCGTAGATCTTATAAGGACTTTGCAATTTATTTCTGTACGCTTGTGTTTGGTGTGGCGCTTTTTTATGCGTTTAACACTATTCAAGAACAGCAAGCATTACTTAATCTCACTGAGCAGCAAAGTTCTATGATTGAACTTTTGTCTATTCTGATCAATGGTGTGTCTGTCTTTATTGTTGCGATTCTGGGCTTTCTCGTTATATATGCTAATCGCTTTTTAGTGAGACGTCGTAATAATGAATTTGCGCTCTATCAATTGTTGGGCATGCCTAAAGCCACTTTGATGCGTTTGCTTACAATAGAGACTTTTCTTGTGGGTGGCGTTTCGCTGCTGGTAGGCTTGGTACTGGGTTTTCTCATCTCCATAGCATTGCTCTATGCGACATCACTCTTATTTGTGGCCGAGATCCCTGGCTTTGCAGTTTTCTTCTCGGAAAAAGCAGCATTGCTGACTATTGGTGCCTTTTTAGTGATGTTTGTAATCTCGCTGCTGCTCTCTATTCGTTTTATTGCACGTGCGCGTATCATCGATTTAATTAAATCAGAGGCAAAAAACGATACGTTATTGGTGAAGTCTTTGCCAGCAACGCTGCTACTCTTTTTTGCGTCGGTGGCACTTATAGGTTCTGCATATGCTGTTCTTGTTAATAATGGATTTGTCATGAATGGCAATTTTGCGCTTGCAACAGGCATGATGATTGTTGGGACGTTTCTTTTCTTTTACTCATCAGCAGGGTTTTTGCTTCGTTTCTTGCAAACAGTAAAAGGCTTTTATTGGAAAGGACTTAACGCTTTCACCTTACGTCAGATTGCTTCACGCATCAATACAACCTTTGTATCATTGACCATCATTTGCTTAACGCTTTTTTTGGCGCTCACAAGCGTTTCAACAGGTATTGGTGTTGCGAGTTCGGTTCAAAGCGGCATTAGCGCACCTTACTCTGCAAGTATTGCCGCAACGCTTACCAACTATGCATATACTAATTACGCCAATTCTGATCTTGATTCGCTTACTCCTGAACAAAGAAAACGTTTTGATGAAGCCAAAGCAATTTATGAACGAAATATAGCCTCATACCGTTCTTACGATGGCAGTATGGAATATGCTCTTGCAAGTCAAACGGAACGATTTGGCGCTCCCGCATGGAATACTATGGTAGCAAACCAAGCGCAAGTTGACCTGTATGACACCTATTCTTGTAACTTTACGTGGGCGGATTTTGAACAAAGTGCTGGCATTAAACTGATCGATTATGCATCAGAGGTTGAGAGTTCGTATGGCTTGAATAGTTTAACCGTTGTTAAACTATCGCAATACAATGCGGCTATGGAGCTTGCTGGTAAGCAAACTATTTCACTTGAACCTACGCAGGCCATCATGTTAGTTGATTATGATTTGACTAAAAAATATATTGAGGATGCGTCAAAGCGCACACCAACGCTTCATTTGTGGGATAGTGATCTTGTACTTGCGCCTACCTATGTAACGGATTCTTTTATGACGCAAGCATTCCCTTCATCGGTTGGGACGCTCATCGTTCCCGACGAAGTTATTCCCGCATCTGAGATCCCCGTCAATACCGTTCTTGATGTGCAATATGTTGATGATGCAGTAGAGGGGCCTTTCACAGCTTATCTTGATGCATGTGAAGAAGAATTGCGTGATGGTTCAAATCAAGCAGTCTTGTGGCCCATTTCTCTTGCGCAGACACGTCAGCAAGTATTTGATCAAAGTGTTGGTTTCTCCACCATCATTGCCTATCTTGCTATTTATATTGGTTTTGTTCTCGTAGTTGCTTGTGCCGCTATTCTTGCCCTTCAACAACTTACTAATGCAAGCGATAATCGTCGGCGCTATCAACTACTCAATAAGTTGGGTGCTCAAAAACATGTGCTGAATGCTTCGCTTGCTCAACAGATTGGACTCGTATTTCTTGCTCCGGTAGTTGTCGCGGTGGCGCATACCATTTGCGCAATGTCGACGATCGTGCCTTTTATTTCAATCTTTGGTCATATGGATATTTTGACAGTAAGTCTGATTACTGGTGTTGTATTCCTGATTGTCTATGGCATCTATTATCTTATTACCTACTTTTCTGCGCGCTCAATTATCAATCAAGATGGTGTAGGGCAGCGTATATAAGAAGACGGGTAGCAGCGGCAATAGCAGTAGCGCTTTTGAAGACTGTTATAGCGCTACTGCTATTGAAGTTGATATTGATATTGCTATTAAGATCAGAGATCACAGATTAGGTTATGGAGAGATTGTTTGAGGTTATTTGAGCCATCCTCTGAATTTGAAAAAGAGTGTTTCTACAATCACGATGAGCAGTGCACTTAAAGTTACTACGAGAAAACTCCAGGGGTTGTCAGAAATTGGAATGATGAGGTTCATACCGAACCACCCACCAATTACAGTTAACGGCATAAAGATTGTTGTAACAATAGTTAAGGTGCGCATGGTGTTATTGGTGCGCAGATCAATCTGAGATTGATAGAGTTCACGGAGGTTGAGGCTGTATTCTTTTAATGAGCGCACATGTGTTTCAAGTCGTTCTGAACGATGTTGGAGCGCA
>CAJMOJ010000038.1 GCA_905215035.1 uncultured bacterium | reverse complement strand
CTGAAGGTTGGGATCTCTATGATCAAACCCACACAGCAATCTTTAACCCTGATAAAGTCTATCCATCAGAAAAGGTTACTGCCCAAGAGCATGTCTTAGGTACACCAGAACAACAGGCTGAAGCTGCCAAACTTGCAAAGACTGGAGATACTACTGCTCTTATTGCCTTTGGTGTTGGTGTAGTGGCAGTAGCGGCCGCAACGGCACTCGTAGTAATTGCACGCAGGCGTCGTAAGGAAATGTAATAAGACAAACTTCGTAAGCCCGTAACATATTTGATTGTCAGGATCGGCCCGATAGATCCCGACGATAAAGAGAGCCAGGATGATTCCTGGCTCTCTTATTTAGGGGACAAACATATAACAATGATGTTTAGCTCAAATGCGCATATTCAAATATGCATACTCAAACGTGTCTACTCTAATGAGCAAAATCGCACAGCTAATGAGCAAATTTGCTTAAAAGGACGTAACAACAAGAGGAAGAAGTTCGTTATTTTCGCCTAAAAGCCTCAATATCCACACGCATGAGCTCTAATTATCGGGTTAGCTGAAGCGCCCTTAGAAGATTTTCTCCTTGGCAAGATTGCATTGTTCTCATAACGCAACGCCAACGGTATACCGCTCCTTGTACGTTAGCGGAGAAAGCATGTGTCAGCATGATTACCTGCAGCGTGTTCATAAAAGAAACCCTATGGGCAAGCCATCGCTTATCCATAGGGTTTCAACAGGTTTAGTTCAACTGGTTTAGATCTATTGTCGTGTATTTGCTACATTACATTACCGGTAGCCAAAGCATGAACTTTGGGATATAGCCCATGATAAAGATGATGATAATTAAGGCAGGAAGACCAAAGGTGAGCCATCCTTTAGACCAACGAGGGAACTTGACGCCATGCCCTGCATCGGCAGCTTTAAGGAAGTTGTCCCAACCCCAACCGTTTTTGGTGATACAGAAGATTACGTAGAGCAAAGAGCCTAAAGGTAATAAGTTATTGGAAACAATAAAGTCTTCAATAGACTGAATGTCTCCGATGCCAGGAAGCACAATACCTGATAAGACATTAAAGCCAAGTGCGCAAGGCAAACTCAAAATGGTGACCAAAACAGCTGTACGAGCAATTGCACGTGAGCGATTCATGTTCCATTTTTCCATGGTGAAAGTAATGAGGTTCTCGAACACTGCAATAATAGTCGACAAAGCTGCAAAGCTCATAAAGATAAAGAAGAGGAATCCCCATAGTTGACCGAGCGGCATCTGCTCAAAAACACAGGGTAGTGTTACAAAAACTAAGGCTGGTCCCTGATCTGGAGCAACCGCAAAAGCAAAGCAGGCAGGGAAGATGATAAGGCCAGCCATGATAGCAACAAAGGTATCTAAGCCGCAAATACGCAATGCTTCACCGGTCAAAGAGTGGTTGTTGCCAATACGGCTGCCAAAGACCTCCATGGCGCCAATGCCAAGCGATAACGTAAAGAATGCTTGTCCCATAGCAGCATAGAGCACCTCACCAAAGCCAGTGAGGCCGTTCTCAAACATTTTGCCAAAGTCGGGAATCAAGTAGAACTCAAGACCTTCAGCAGCGCCGGGCAGTGTAACAGCACGAATAACTAAAATGAGCATAACAACAAGCAAGCAGCTCATCATGACTTTAGTAACGCGTTCAACACCTTTTTGGAGACCAAGACTGCAAACAAGAAAGCCAATAACAATAACAGCTAACATCCAGCCGATGAGTTCGGTGGGGTTTGCAAGCATTGCGCCAAATACATTAGCAACGCCTGCAGAATCAAGGCCATTAAAGGTGCCTGTTGCCATTTTGGCGGTGTAGGCAAGCATCCAACCACAAACTGTGGTGTAGAACATCATAAGGATCATGCAGCCGACATAGCTCCACCAAGAGAACCAGTGCCAACGACCTGATGGTTGCAAGATGTCAAATGCCTTAGCGCAACTGCGCTGACTTGCACGACCAACGGAGAACTCCATAACCATAACAGGCAAGCCAAGTATAACTAAGAAGATCAGGTACAACAGGATAAAAGCAGCGCCGCCATATTCGCCAACAATATAGGGAAAACGCCAAACGTTACCTAAGCCAATAGCGCAACCAGCGCTAATTAAAATAAAGCCCAAACGCGATGCAAAGTGCTCGCGTGCAGCAGTGGGGAATTGGTTTGCCATGCTAATCCTTTAAAAACATCATTATAAGAACATCTTTATGCGCTAGCGTGAATTTCGCACGATGTAATACAAGAAAGAAAAAGACGATATCTTGCTATACAAAATGCAAAAGTTCATTCTTGCGCGTTCTCAATGATGCAATAACATCTCAAAATTCCCACAAGAATCCCATTATCTAGCTCGTTTTGGCGGGGTGTGGCTTTTCTGTTCATCAAACTGTCTTCACAAATACGTTGCTGATCTGTTACGCAAATTTGTCGATGAGTGCAAAAACAACTATGAGTTATGACAACTTTGTGGAGGAAAGGCCATCCAATTTGATATGTAAGTTCTGATTCTGTTTTATCGGGCGAACAGTAAAGGATGATTATGATGTATGAAATGATTACGTCAAAATTCTCCAAAAAGTTTTGGGGAATCCTCCTAAGTCTGCTCCTGGCAATCGGCATGGGGGGGGTTACCTACTCAATAGCACAAATGCTTATGCAGTAGATGTAGGAACTAACCCTACCCCTAAAGTTGATATTGCTGTCAGCGTTCCTTCTGACTATCCAGGAACATTCTTAGACTTTAAGGAAGAACTAACACAAAAGTTAATTGATGAGGGTATGGCCCCCGGCTCTTTCCGTATTACTGACACGGCAGTATCTATTGATACGTCGGACTTGAATGGCTGGTACGTTTATAGCCATTACAGAGATCAAGATGCATATAATGCACTTAACTTATCGGAAGACCAAAAAATCAAACAACCATTCCGACAAGCAAGTGCTTCTTCAATGGGTTCGGGGCAGTACAATATTGCCGATTATGTTAATAAGACTACCAATAAATTTACAAACGGCTCTTGTTTGACATTCAATAACCATGTGTATGTGTATCAGTCTGGTGAAAACGACGTTACTAACATGGCATTTGCGGGCTATGGTAATCCTGCATATTCTGATTGGATGATCTATCCTGCATCAAGCAGTTCAACGCGTAAATTCAGTTTCAATATTGATGCCAATGTTATTGATACGCATACGCTTGAAGGCTTTGGCTTCTGGATGAATAGTGCTCTCATCGATGGTAAGGTTTATGGCTATCTTCTCTACTTTGATGCAGCAGCTGCAGCAGGTGGAAATGGCAAAATGATCATTAAGAAAGTTAATGGTGTTCCTGCTGATTCGTTGACGTTTGCTTTTACTGGTGGAGCTCATGGTACAGCTTTTGCTCCAAATGCAGTAGCTGGATCAGAAAAAACAGTTTCTTTAGGTAACCAAAAGAAACTCCGTCTCACTGTTGAACTTAAATCTGATAGTTTGACCGTTCAAACTGAGTCGTATAATGCATCTGGAAATCTCACAGATTTGCAAACACCAATTCGAAACCTTTCGATTCCTCAGTTCTATGCTGGCGAAACACTTAATGGTTTTGGTCCATGGGTAGGATATACAAGCCATGGTTGTTCAGCTTTTTCAGCTATTGTTTATACCGATCTTGAAATGAGCTATGAAGCGTCTGCTTTTGATGCCTTAAAAACAACTCAGTATTACCAAGGTGCAGAACAAAAATATTTCATTAACTTGGTTGGATCTTCTAATAATCCAAATATTCCAGAAGAAAAAACTAAAGATGGTACTACCAATGAACACTATACTGATGGTATTAATCGTATGAATGAGAACGAGATATTCTATATCTCAAATGGTCAGGATGGTCAGATTATTACTGATAGTACTGACACGCACCAAGGCTTGGGTTCCACCAATGGCCTTATTGCAATGAACGATGATTACGTAGGGCAGATTGCTCAATACATCTACAAGAATCACATTGAGGGTGCAAAATTCAATCAGGCTCCCATTAAATCAGAACTTCCGCTTGCAAATTTCTACCTGATCAACAATGAGACAGGCGATCAGTTGATGACGGTGCATCAGAAGCATCTTGCAGATGGACAAAGCGTCTCTGTTTATTTCGTTGATCAGTCGAAGCCGGGCACTCTTGCTGGTGAGGGAGGCAAGATTGCTCAGTGGCGTGGTAAGGTTTACGACCCAGATAACAAACAAGTCTACGATAGTGGTTGGACCACTGATAAATCAACTATTAATCCATGGCCTTTTACTAATCAGAGCACTTCAGGTAAGTGGACCTTTGAATTAACCGTAAAAGATCAAAATGACAATGAGTCAAAAGCTGCCCAGACCTACATCACGGTTTTCTTGGATGACGAGGAGCCTTTCATTGAGGGTTCTAATACTGCCAAGAATGTAGCAACTATTACTCTTACTGATACTGGTATGGGTATCGATGAAGATGGTATTACCTTTATCAAAGACAATCGTGGATCTGGTGTTGCAGCATATTGGGTAACTAATGATTCAAATGCAACTCCTACTGATGACGATTGGGAGTTCCTTGATACTCCTGTTCATGAGTATTCGTTTAACTATGATCTTGTTGACACCGACCCAGTAGTTGTTTGGGTACGTGACGAATGCGGCAATATTGGCAATAAGGCCGTATTCCAGCCTACGCGCGTTGTTGTTCAAGACCCTGACGGTAATCCAATCGATGACTACATCGTTATTGATGACAATCCAATTGTTGTATTGCCAGATGAAGACGAATTAGATGATCCAGAGGATCCAGATGATAAGTTTGCGGGTTGGACTACCGACAAGGGAGATCCGGTAACCCCGGGCACGAATGTCCCTAAAGGCGATGATCATACCATTATTATTCGCCCAAGCTATGCTAAAGATTACGCTAATCTTGTCTACTTGGCTAATGGTGGTCTTATTGAAAAGTCAGATGGAACTACGGGTGTTTCTGCTCAGTATCAGGTTATTTCAGGCAATAGTATCCAAACGAAGATCGAAGACCAAAACGTACAGGCGTCTCGAGAAGGCTATACCTTTACGGGCTGGAAATTAGTAAATGTTGACACTGATGTAGCTGCTAAAAGCGTTGTCGACACAAGCGCAGGTACAACGACCGTAGCGTCAAGCCAGCTAATTGATCCTGATGACCAAGTGGCAAATCTTGTCTTGGTTAATTCTGAGGGTGATCCCAAAGACGATACCAATGTCAAGCGACGCAATTATTATTTGGTTGCTCAATGGGAAATTGGTAACTACAAAGTCCGTTTTGATGCTAATGGCGGAACCCTTGGTAACGTTCGTGAAATTGCTGATGTAGACTATGGAACGAACGTAGGTGGACTTAGCCTTCCTGTATCAGGCCGTGGTATTCCAACTAAGCCAGGCTATATCTTCCAAGGGTGGTCTACAACCAAAAATGCAATGGATAGCTCCTCTAATACCATTGTCCTTGCGCAAGGAATTACTGGTATCCCAACAGTGGCTGCCCCTACTATGCCAGCTAAGGATTTAACCCTTTATGCAGTATGGAAATATGACACTAACAAGTTTATTGTTTCCTTTGATTCTATGGGTGGCAATCCGATTAAGGATATTGCATACCCGACGGCAACTACAACAAAGTATCCTACTGAAACAATGGAGAAGTTCCCAACTCCAACACGTTCTGGTTATGACTTTGATGGTTGGTATTTAGTAACTGCAACAGATCCTGATACTGGAGAATACACCCTTGCTGATGAGCCCACTGATGGTACGGGTAATGTTCTCTCAACTTCTAGCCATAAATTTGCGGCCAAGTGGACACCACGTGATGACACTAAATATGTCATTCAATATATGTACAACACAGGAACCAAAGATAGTGATGGTAACTATATCTATCGCCCAGCAACCGAATTTAACCAAGAGGGTGTAGGTACCACAGAACGTACGGTTGAAGTTGATACTGACACAATTTATACCGAAATCACTGTTGGTGGTGTGACCTATTGGTTTAATGCTGATAATGCAAATAACATAGCTGAGGCAGTTCTTACGGGTGATGCCAATAAAGACGTACTCCGTTTGTACTGCGACCGCTACTTTGAGGTTGCGGCTGACAAGGGTGGCAATGGCTCGGGTAGTGTTACTCCTGCTACAGGAGTAAAAGAGGGAACCAACCCAACCGTAAGCTGGAAAGCTGATGAAGGATCTAAGGTCTCTAGGGTAGTTGTCGATGGTGTTGTTCGCGATGACTTGCTCACGCAAACCTCATACACCTTTGAAGATGGTATTCATGAAGCACATCAGGTATATGTAGAGTTCACAACCTCTACTACACCAGGTGGTAATACTCCTGGTGGCGATACGCCAAAACCAGTTACTCCTGCAACCTATCAAGTAAAGACCTCTTTGGTTGGCAACATTGATGGTAGTGCTTCTATTACTGAGACTACTAACCTCAAAGCAGGTGCTGACCATAGCGTTACGTGGGATAAGGGTAACTACGAAATTAGTAAGATCGAAGTAGATGGTATTGAATACGATATCAACTCAACAACCGATGTTCCCTTTAAGAATATTGCTGCAAACCACGAAGTTGTAATTACCTTAAGCAAGCTTCCTTCTCTTGGTGGCGGAACTACTGCAGGTCAATACACCATTACCGTCAATACCTATGGAGCATTTGATAGTCTCTGTGATGTTCCTAAAACCACGACGGTAAATGCTGGAGAATCAAAAACCTTACAATGGAATGCGAGGAAAGCCTCTGACTACGAAATTTATAAAGTTTTTGTTGATGGAAAAGAACTCGATGCCGGTATTAAGCAGCAAACTTTCAGCAAGATTGATGCTAACCATGTAATCGATATCTACTTTAAAGAAAAAGATACTGACCCCGAAAATCCGGTGATACCAGACTACTCACCAGATTCTCCTGAAAATGTTAAGGTAACCACTCAAATTAATGGTGGTCCTGGCACTATTTCAGGTGGTGCCGTTCTAGAAAAAGATTCTGATTACGAAGTAAAGTGGGGTGTAAACAACAACACTAACGGTCAAGACGTCGACGGTACTCTTGATCCTAATGGTAACTTTGGTAATGAAGCTAAGGATACTTCCTATACCCACTATGAGTTAGTAAATGTTGTTGTTGATGGCAAGGTTGTTGAGCCTGATGAGGATAACAAAGTCACGTTAAAGGGTATTACTGACGATACTGATGTTCAAGTAAACATCAAGCCAGTTAACTGTCAGGTTAATACTGCTATTACTCCTGTTGGTGAAAACTACGTTTCTAAGTCACGTGTTTTATGGAAAGGTCAGAGCTATATCAATATCATGGCTAACATCGACCCAAGTCAGAAGTTGGTTATGGTAGTTGTTGATGATGAGATCGACAATCCTGGTATGGTGTGGAAGGCGGACGCTACTGAAGAAGTTCAAGCAGAGCAACAAGCGATAGATATCCAAGCAGAACCCAATCAAGAAACTGTTACTACCAATCAAGCTTCTGTTCCAGAAAGCGCTCCTGATCCTCTTAAGCAAGAAAATACAGGCGTGGATACTGAGCATACAACTGATCCGGTAGATGGGGAAAATGCTGATAGCGCTGGAGCAGCTGAAGAAGCTACCGTAGAAGAAGAGGAGGTTCAAGCATTAGATGAACTTCTTAATGATGAAACTTTGATGCGTAGCGCTGAGGCTGCTAGTGGAACTAAGATTGTTGTTAATCAAGACAACCAGACTGTGTCAATTTCAAATATTGAAGAGAATCATACGGTTCGCTTCTATACCATTGGAAAAAATGATCCTTATGATCCAGATGACACGGATCAGCAAAAAGAGATCATTAACCAATACCGCGATGTAACGGTTAACTATGTTGATCAAAACAACAACCCAATTGCTGGCATGTCTGGTTCTACTACCTATGTTTTGAAGGGTGATCCTGCTAAAGCAGAGTGGAGTGTTCCAGCAGGTTATGAACTCCAAGGCGTTACCGTAAATGGTGCTTCTGTTGATGCATCTGATAATGCAGTTGATTTTGCAAGCTTAAATGACAACACCACAGTAGTTGTTAAGCTTCAAAAGAAGCTACCTAATGAAAACAAGACTGTACCTAATGACAATGACAAGACCTATCAAGTAGAGACATCATTGCAAGGTGGTGCAGGTACTATTTCAGGCAATGGCACCTATTCAGAGAATGTAGATGCAACGGTGACCTGGTCTGTACCAGAAGCAGACAATGAAGAAGTTAAGTATGTCTTTATTACTAAGACCGTTGATGGTAAAGAAGTGACAGAGAATTATCCTGAATTGGTCACTGCTACCAACACTGCAATTCCTAATGATCAGGGCAATAAGACCGCAAGCTATGCAATCGATGATCCTGAAATAGGACAAACTTATAAGGTTGTAGTCGTTATTGGTCCTAAGGGTACAACTCCAACCAATGTTGACAAAGATGGTGATGGTAATCCTGACACCAATATCGATCCTGATGGTGACGGTAAGCCAGACATTAACATTGATAAAGATGGTGATGGTGAACCTGACATCAACATCGTTCCACCTAAGAAAGATGAAAACGGCGATCCTATTCCTGTAGATCCTGAGAAGGATAAGCCTGTTGTAAATGTTGATACTGATGGTGATGGCGAACCAGATGTAAACATTGATACTGATGGTGATGGCGAACCTGACATTAACATTGTTGATACTGATGGTGATGGCACACCAGATCCAGTTGATCCAACTGATCCTAAGAAGCCAAATGTAAACGTTGATGTAACTGGTGATGATAAACCAGACGTAAACGTTGATACTGATGGCGATGGCAAACCTGATGTCAACATTGTTGACAAAGATGGTGATGGCACACCAGACCCAGTTGATCCAAGCAAACCAATCATTCCTGACGTAAACGTTGTTATTGATCCTGAGACCGGCGAGCCAATCTATAACTTTGATCTTCCTGCTGATCCAGAGGATCCTAAGTATTGGCCAACCGTAAACGTTGATACTGATGGTGATGGCAAACCTGATGTAAACGTTGACGTTGATGGAGACGGTACTCCTGATATCAACATTGTTGATGAGGACAAGAATGGCAAACCTGACCCAATCAAGCCAGGTACCCACCCAACTCCAACCATTAACGTTGATACCAATGGTGACGGTATTCCTGATGAAAATATCAACCGCGATTACGGCAATGATAAATACTGGCAGTATGTCGATGAATATATGGCCAACCTAAACAACAATAATGGTGACAACCCTGCCGACAACGGTACTGACAACAGCAAGGACAAGAAGTCCAAGAAGTCTAAGTCTTCTAAGACTGGCGATATGACTGCTCCTCTTGCAGGTGGCATTGGTCTTATCGCACTTCTAAGTGGTCTTGTATTAGTCCTTACTCGTCGCCGTAAAGAGAACTAAGAAAGATCAAAGCTTGTAGATGCTTATAAGCAAATGCATAAGCTTAAGCTAAAGCTAAAGCTAATCAGTTCTCTTACTTAATCTTGGTAGTCTGGATCGGCCCGATAGATCCTGACAACAGAGAGCCCAGGCATAGTGCCTGGGCTCTCTTGGGTTACAGACATCCTTTTGCGTCAAACGGATGACCGTCGGCTGTTTAAGCAAGGGGCTAGCTTATTGCTTAAAAGTGCGCAAAGGGTGCACCTTATCGTTTAGTGGCAAAAGCAAATTGGAGAAGAGTAGGAGACTTGGCTAGTTTTGCTAAAATTAGATAGTTATGATTGCTGCAAGATGGTTTAAGTATTAGTAAAACGTTAGTGGCGCAACTTTATTAGAGTAGAGATAGGAGAGTATATGGGAGATGCAGCTTCAATAAATGACTGGTTAATCGCAGTAACCGGTGAAATTGATGGATTTATGTATACCTGGATTTTGGTGTTCTTGTTGGTAGCTGTAGGAATTTGGTTTTCGTGCAAAACTAAATTTGTGCAGATTCGCTACATCAAGGACATGTTTACTCAGCTTGTTGAGAAGAAGCATGTTAATGGCGAGCGTTCTATCTCATCGTTCCAGGCATTGATGGTTTCTACCGCTTCACGTGTTGGCACGGGCAATATTGCTGGTATTGCAACGGCAATTGCAACGGGTGGTCCTGGTGCCGTTTTTTGGATGTGGCTCATGTCAATCATCGGCGCTGCATCAGCGTTCGTGGAGTCCACGTTGGCGCAGATCTGGAAAATCCGCGGCGAAGAAGGAGAATTCCGTGGTGGTCCTGCTTACTATATCCAGCAAGGACTTGGTAAGCGTTGGTTGGGTATTGTCTTTGCTATTGCGTTGATTCTCTGCTTTGCCTTTGGTTTTAATGGCTTGCAGGCATACAACATGACTTCAGCGCTCGAGTACTACATTCCTGATTACGCAACCAATGGCACAGCAATTGGTGTTGGCATTGCAACCATTGTCTTTACTGCGTTTGTCATCTTTGGTGGCGCTAAACGTATTTCTATTATTACTTCTATCATTGTGCCAATCATGGCATGTGCTTATATTGCCTTGGCAGTTTGGACCACCGTTGCTAATATTGGTGAGATTCCTGCTGTGTTTGCTCTGATCTTTGAATCAGCTTTTGATTTTCAGTCAATTGCTGGTGGTTTTGCAGGATCAGTAATCATGTTAGGTATCAAGCGCGGTTTGTTCTCCAATGAGGCAGGTATGGGTTCTGCGCCAAACGCTGCTGCTACGGCTTCCGTTTCCCATCCTTGCAAGCAGGGTCTTGTACAGAGCTTGTCGGTCTATATTGACACGCTTTTGATTTGTACATGCTCGGCCATGATGGTATTGATCTTCTATGTTCAAAATCCTGAAGCTGCTCAAGGTTTGAACGGCATGCCGCTTGTTCAGATGGCAGTTAATAATTCTGTGGGTGAGTTTGGCATTCACTTCATCACCTTTGCTATTTTTGCGTTTGCATTCTCAAGTTTGATTGGCAACTACTTCTATGCAGAGAGCAACTTACGATTCATTAAGAACAATCCTATTTTGTTGTTTGTGTTCCGTATTGCTTGCCTTGCTGCCATTATGTATGGATGTTTGAATAGCTTTGATCTTGCTTGGAATTTGGCAGACATCTTCATGGGCTTTATGGCCATTATCAACTTGATCGCCATTTTGCTATTGGGCAAATGGGCACTCAAGGCTTTGGATGACTACACCAGACAGCGTAAAGCAGGCCAAGATCCTGTGTTTGTGGCAGCAAGTATTCCAGGTCTTCCCAAAACAGAGTGCTGGCATGATGAAACGTTGGTTGATTATGGTCCTCAACCTGTTAAAGAGTATTTTGAAGAGGCGCTTGATGTTGATGGAGATGCTCCATTGTTGAAATAGTGTGACTACTACGAGTTCAGTGCGAGTGTGTCATTGATGCAGTGCGCGTAATTGTCTAATTGAATAGTCTTTGGATTACCGGGGAACCACGAGTTGGTTTCCCGGTTTTTTGTTAAGGATGAGAGGGAAACGCAGGTTTAGACCAATGGCAAGCACGAAAAGTTGCATCTACTCGTAAGTAATCAAGCAGTATAGAAAGATGGATAAAGATTCATCTCGAGCCAAAGCCCCAAAGCTGTACGGAATTTCAAGAACGAATATGCGAACAAGTGGGCGAATACGCGAATAGGTAAATGAACCTTTCGACGAATATGCGATTGTATAATAATGCAAAAGGGTTTCTGACAAGGGAAAAGAAAAGCTTGCAATATGAATACACTCTCAAACAATGAGAGCGTTCTTCCTTAGTTCTGCATAAACAGTTGCAACACGTGAGAGGGGCTAAAAATGATTACCTATGATTTTACTGAAAAGGTAGTAGTGGTAACGGGTGGTGGTCGTGGTATTGGAAAACGCATCGCCCAGCGTTTTGTGCAAGCAGGTGCCCATGTGGTGGTTTGTCGCAAGTCTCCTGAAGGACTTGATGAGCTTGAAGCAGAACTTCTTTCTGCATGGGAAGGCTCTCCTGAACTTGCGCCAACTGTGCATGCTTTTGCCCTTGATCTTGATGATACTAACGCTATTCCGCTTTTCTTTGAACGGGTTGCAGAACTCTATGACCATATCGACATATTAGTCAACAATGCTGGCATTATGACGAGTGAGGATTTGTCTGATATCACACCAGAGCGCTATGATCAGGTGATGGATACTAATGTGAAGGGGATGCTCTTTTGTGCGCAATGGTTTGCCGGTTATCATCAGCGACAGCAGACTCCGGGCGCAATTGTGAATATGGCATCGGTTTCAAGTGTGACCTATATTCCTAATAATCTGCTCTACAACATTTCTAAGGCGAGTGTTGTGACGCTCACAAAGACGCTTGCACGTGCGTTGGGTCCTGATGGGATTCGTGTGAACGCGGTTGGTCCGGGATCGACCCCAACTGATATGAATGCTGCGCTTTATGCTGATCCTGAGCGTGAACGTGCCTTGTGTGAGAAGTTGCCTTTGGGGCGTCGTGCGACGAAGGATGATATCGCCAACTGTGTACTCTTTTTAGCAAGCGATGCGGCTGACTATGTCACTGGTCAAGTTCTGTATGCCGAAGGTGGATGGCTTTTGGTGTAGTTTGCTTGTTGTGATCTGTTGTGATCTGTTGTGATCGAGAAGATTGAAGATGCCCTCGATCTATATGATTGTCTCTCGGAGGCTTGGCGGAATCTACGTGTTGCCGCCTGTGTTTGGTGACACCATAGCGTGATTGCATACGGGCGATGGGCTATAATATCCATTTATATATAAAGACACAATAAACAGGTTTTTATCCATAACATGGTATAGGTAAAGTCATTGAGACCTTCGAGGATTGTTCATGATTGAGACTATAGAGAGTAATCGCTATCCTTCTGCCGATGAGCTCATCGCTCAAAATGTCGCAAGTAGAATTCATGCCAAAGATGCAACGCTGTACAACTTCTCTGAAAACGCTGAAGAGTTTGCTCGTAATTACATGGGTTGGACCCAGCTTGCAACCAATCCTCCTTATCCTTTGGCAGACATTGAACAGTTTGCTCAAGAGATGGAAGAGCGTGGCATTAAGACAGTTTTATTGATTGGCCAGGGCGGATCAACGCAAGCACCTATGACGCTTACTAAATACAATAAGGTCGATTCCAACAAGGTAAGTTTCAAGACACTTGATTCGGTAAGTCCTGTGCGCGTGCGTGCTATTCTGGCTGAGTGTGATCCTAAGACGACACTGGTGATTCAGTCGTCAAAGTCAGGTGGCACGATTGAACCCTCGCTTGTTACTGAGGCGGTAGAGAAGCTTTTAGCAGATCAGTTGCCTGAAGAAGAGCTGGGAGAGCATTTTATTGCGATCACTGATCCAGGATCGGATCTGGAAAAGAAGGCTGCCGAAAAAGGCTGGATGAAAGTTTTCAATGGTGAGCCTGCAGTAGGGGGACGTTATTCTGCGCTGTCTGTTTTTGGACTTGTCCCTGCAGCGTGTGTGGGTATTGATCTTGAAATATTGATGGAGCGTGCTCGCGCGGCCGAAAATTTGTGTGCTAGTGATTCGGCGGACAATCCTGCTGTTATTTTGGCATCATTCCTTTTTGATAACCTCAAGCGCGGTCGTGATAAGTTTTCATTCTTATCGCCTAAGCGCGGTCGCGTTTTAGGTTTATGGATCGAGCAGTTGGTTGCTGAGTCCCTTGGTAAAGAGGGACAAGGAATTTTGCCTAATATTGAGGTTGACAGCTTGACTCTTTCTGATGATCCAGGTGATAGAACCGTTATTGTGTATCACACTAAAACTGACCTTTGGGATGAGCGCGAAAACTTCCACAAGTCGCTTGAATTTATTAATCCTGCTATTCCGCAGCTTGATTTTACGGTTGAGACCGTTTATGACTTAGCCGAGCATTTTGTCATGTGGGAATATGCTATTGCTATGGTTGGTTATTTAATGAGGGTATGTCCGTTTGATCAGCCTGATGTACAAGTAGCAAAAACAGAGGTGCTTTCCATTCTTGCTGGTGGAGCCCCTGATCCTACGTTTGTGCAAGACGGGATTGAGGGTGTTGCTGTTGGCAACGTTGAAGTGCATGTTTCTCAAGCGCTCGAGCCCTATATGTTTAGACATACGCTTGATGAGGCAATTAATGCATTGCTTGAGTCGATAAAGCCAGGAGATTTCTTCTCAATTAATGCATTTTTACCTTTTACCGGTGAAGGTCGTCGTGAAGCAATGGAAGAAGTGCGCCATAGTTTATCTGATCGCTATGGTGTTGCATCTTGTCTTGAAATTGGACCACGCTATCTACATTCAACGGGGCAGCTGCATAAAGGCGGTCCTAATGAAGGCGTGTTCTTAGTGATATCAGCTGAAGAGACACGCGATATTGAAGTTGATGATCCTCGTGCGGATAGCCTCGGTGCACTTGCGAAAGCTCAGGCGTTAGGAGATTTTTCAATCCTTTCTGAACGTGGACGACGCTGCTTGCATGTGCATCTTCCTGACAACTCTGCCATTACATTGCGCGCATTGGCAAAGGCATTGCGTAAGGGTGTGGCAAAACAGCGATAGCATGATAAGGAATTAGTATGAGTACGGAAGCACTTGAGATAACCGTTTCTGGCGTTGTGCAAGGGGTGGGCTACCGCCCCTTTGTGTTTAGGTTGGCCCATGAAATAGGAATTGCCGGTTGGATTCTGAATGATATTGAAGGGGTCGTTATTCATGCAGAAGGCATGCCTGATGATCTTGACGCCTTTGTGATGCGCCTCAGTAATGAAGAGCCGCCAGCTGCGCATGTGTCTGAAATTACTATGCGTGAAGTTGATTCGCAGGGGTATCAAGATTTCACCATTCAGCTTTCTGAGGATCAAGAGACTGACAATACTACCTTGATATCGCCTGATTTAGGCACGTGCGATGCTTGTGCGGCAGAGTTGTTTGATCCTGAAAACAGGCGGTATCGTTACCCCTTTATCAACTGCACTAATTGTGGACCGCGATTTACCATTTTGAATCGCTTGCCATATGATCGCGCTAATACCTCAATGGCAGAGTTTTCAATGTGCCCTGAGTGTGCCGCGGAATATGAGGATCCGTTTGATCGACGCTTCCATGCACAGCCTGATGCCTGTTTTACCTGCGGACCTGAGCTTGGCTGGATTACGGCCGATGAGCTTACCACAAATCGAGACATTACGTGGGCGCATGACCGCGCTTCGAGTGATGCTCTTTTGACGCAGTGCGTTGAGCTTTTGCGCGCGGGTGGCATTGTTGCGGTCAAGGGCTTGGGTGGCTACCACTTAGTGTGTGATGCGTCTAATTCAGCCACGCTTGCAACGCTTCGTCAACGCAAGGCGCGTGAAGGCAAGCCCTTTGCGGTTATGGTACCCACGCTCGATGAGGCGCGTCAGTATTGTGAGATAAGTGATGATGAGGAGCGGTATTTGCAATCCGCCGCGCGCCCTATTGTCTTATTGCGCAAGAAGCTAACTGCAGCAACGCTTGCACCTGGTTTGGCTGATGGTGTTCATGAACTAGGAGTTATGTTGCCAGCAACGCCGGTGCAAATGCTACTTGCTCACGATTTTGGCGGCATGCTTGTTATGACAAGTGGTAATTTGCATGACAATCCTATTTGTATTACTGAGGAAGAAGCATTTGCAGAACTTGGCGGTGTGGCGGATGCGTTTTTAGTCAATAATCGTGCTATTGTTGCGCGCTACGATGATTCTGTTTTGCGCCTGGTGCGTTTGCCAGAAGGTTCGATGGTGCAGTTTGTCCGTCGCGCACGCGGCTATGCGCCGGCAGCATTGGGTATTCCTGCAGCACAAGAGGGTGCCTATAAAAATATTCTTGCGGTTGGATCGCAACAAAAAAATACCTTTACCTTAACTCGTGAGGCGGCAGAAGCGTTTGTCTCTCAGCATTTAGGTGATGTGGAAAATGCCGCAGTTCTTGATGCATGGGGAGAAGCACTTCTTCGTTATGAAGAGCTTTTCCGTATCACACCTGATGCGGTTGCACTTGATAGGCACCCTGACTACATCTTGTCCAAACAGTATCGTGATGCGAGTGGCGAGGCTGGATCTGCGCCTGAATCTGCGCTTCCTGTGATTGAAGTACAGCATCATTACGCTCATATTCTTTCTGTTATGGGAGAGCATAGTCTCACTCCTCCCGTTCTTGGTTTTTCTTTTGATGGAACCGGCTATGGTATGGATGGGGCCATCTGGGGCGGAGAAGTGTTGCTTGCCAATTATGAGACGTTCGAGCGTTTTGCTAACGTTGCCTATTTTCCTCTGCCAGGTGGAGCAGCAGCGGTGAAAGATCCGCGCAGAAGCGCCTATGGTGTCTTATGGGCATATGACCTGCTTGATACTGAGCAGGGTGAGCGCTTTGCTGCTTCATTGGAGCCACAACTACAAGAGGCACTTGCCATGCAGGTTGAGCGCGGTATTAATGCGCCCATGACCTCTTCAATGGGTCGTTTATTTGATGCGGTTGCAGCGCTTACAGGCATTTGTGAGCAAGCAACCTATGATGGGCAACCTGCTATCATGTTGGAAAATGCTGTGCATGCAGGCATTGCCGATGAGTCTATTGCTGCCTATAGCGATGCGCACCCTGACTCCTCATCGCCCTATGAATTTGCCGTGATCAAAAATGTAGGTGTTGAGGGAGCAACAGCGCAGCAAGTATCAGTGGTTTTGATGGACCCTGAGCCAGTCATCGCTGCTATTTTGTCGGATCTTTCTGCAGGCGTTCCCGCAAGTCTTATCGCCAAAAAATTCCATGATGCTGTCATTGATCTTATTGTGCTGATGGCCCAGCTTGCGATTAGTGCACTCACGGTAGATCAAGTGGTGCTTTCGGGTGGGGTATTTATGAATCGCTATATAACAGAAGGTGCGATCGAAGCGCTTACTGCGGCAGGTATCGCCGTTGCCCTCAATGTAG
This sequence comes from uncultured bacterium, assembly GCA_905215035.1. Lineage (GTDB taxonomy): Bacteria > Actinomycetota > Coriobacteriia > Coriobacteriales > Eggerthellaceae > Anaerotardibacter. Next base: position 3,818 of record CAJMOJ010000038.1, on the reverse strand, counting down.
AGCTCCCTCCGAACGACGGTAATATCTCTTATGGACAAGCCGTGCTAGGATTGCAACAAAACTGAAAGAACTCAAAGTAGGAGGTTTACGATATGTGTCTTGCTATTCCCGCACGTGTGCGTACCATCTCCGATGACAATATGGCGACGGTAGATATTCTGGGTGTTACCCGTGATGTATCGCTTGATTTAACTCCGGCCGCTCAGGTTGATGACTATGTGCTTGTGCATGCTGGTTTTGCTATCGAGATTGTGAGTGAAGAATATGCCAATGAGACGCTTGATTTAATCAAGAGTTTCCCTGAGCTCGCTGATGTAGAGGGGCTTTAAAAATGGCGATGGACCTTTCGGCAACGGCCACCGCAACGTTTAAAGACCCTGAACTTGCTCGCGGTTTGATTCATTCCATCAATCAGTGGGCACCTGAGCATGCAACCTTGATGGAAGTATGCGGAACCCATACGGTTGCTATTGCGCGCAATGGTCTGCGTGCAATGATGCCTGAGGGTACTCGTCTTGCTTCAGGACCTGGGTGTCCTGTATGCGTAACGTCAAACAAAGATATTGATACCGTTATTGCGCTTGCTCGTATTCCTGGTGTTGCTATTGCTACGTTTGGCGATATGACGCGTGTTCCAGGATCGACTTCGAGCTTACTCAAAGAGCAAGCGCAGGGTCGTGACATTAATATTGTGTATTCTCCGCTTGATGCGCTCAAGCTTGCCCAAGAAAACCCTGACAAACAAATTGTGTTTGTTGGTGTTGGGTTTGAGACAACGACACCTTTGGTTGCTATGGCTATCAAGCGCGCGCAAGCTTTGGGCTTGGATAATTTTTCGGTCTTTGTGGCGCATAAAAATATGCCTGGCGCCCTCGAGGCAATTGTGGCTGATCCTCAACTTGAGATTAATGCACTTATTTTGCCAGGTCATGTTTCGACCATTATTGGGGTTAAACCTTATGAGTTTCTTGCAAGCAAATATGGCATTCCTGGTGTTATTACAGGATTTGAACCTGTTGATGTTTTGCAAGGTATCGCTATGATCATGCGCCAGCTCCATGAAGGACGCGCTGAGATTGAAATTGCCTATACTCGTGGTGTGATGCCTGAAGGTAATCCCGTTGCGCTTGCGGCTATCGATGAGGTGTTTGATACCGTTGATGCTACATGGCGTGGTCTTGGTGTAATCCCGGGATCAGGTTATGCAATTCGACCTGCGTATGCGCACTTTGATGCTGTTGCGCGGTTTGAGCCTGTAGTAGAGCCTACTCAAGAACCTAAAGGATGTCGTTGCGGAGACGTGCTCCGTGGCATGATGGCTCCAGATGAGTGTCCGTTATTCCGTACTGTGTGCACGCCAGAAAATCCGGTTGGTCCTTGTATGGTTTCTTCCGAGGGATCGTGCGCGGCTTACTATCGTTATTATTAAGAACCAGGAGAAAGTAATAAACAGGAGGGTCCATGACCGAGCAGCCTTGTGAACAACTCGATCCAAAGATGAAGACCGTGTGGCGCATAAGAGATGCCGCTAGTGTAACCATAATTTTTGCGTGTGCATTTTTCCTAGGAGCTCTTTTTGGCTGGATTGAACCTGAAATGTGGGCATGGGCAGCTCCTTATTGCACGGTAGTTGCTGTGATCTATGTGGTTGCGCTCATTGTTGTGCTTGTAGTGCTGCCTCCTATTCGCTATGCGCGTTGGCGCTATGAATTACGCAGTGACTTTTTGGATATTGCGTACGGTATTATTTGGCGCCATCGCTATGTCGTACCCTTTATTCGTGTGCAGAACACTGATACTAAACAAGGTCCTGTGTTGCGGGCGTGTGGTCTTGCGTCTGTGACAGTTTCAACAGCGGCAGGTGAAATGGATATCCCAGGATTGCGTGCTGATATTGCCGATGCGGTTCGTGATAGAGCAGCAGAGTTGGCTCGCGTGGCGCGGGAGGATGTATGAGTTCTGCCATGAATCCTCAACCTGAGGAACGCTTTAACTTGCATCATAGCTACATTTGGCTCGGATCGGTACAGATCTTAGTACCGGTGCTTCTTGCAATTATGATCAGTCTTGGTGGTTCATTGGCCTCAGTGGTTGCTGAGGGATTTTCTCCAAGCGAGGGAGCCGAAATGACTCTTGCGCTTGGTATTACGGTGGCAGTAATTGTTCTTATTGCTGCCCTTATTATCATTACGCGTGTTATCGGATATAAATTTACGTGGTATACGTTTTCACCGCGCGAATTTAATTTTTATAAAGGTATTGTTTTTAAATCTCGTACGCACATTCCCTATCAGCGCGTACAGTCGATTGATCAAAAGGCTACGTTTATCCAACGTTTGATTGGCGTATGTAGCGTAACAATTGAGACTGCAGGTGGATCGTCTAATAAAGCAACGGTAATTCCGTTTGTGGATAAAAGTGCGGCAGAATATATTCGCCGTGAGATCTTTGTACGCAAGCAGTTGATGGAACAAGGCTATACTCCCGAGCAAGCACGCGATTATCTTGCGTGGCAGACCTATCAACAACAAGTTGCTGACTACAACCAATGGCAGCTTCAACATGGAGGCACGCCTATTCAGCCAGTACCTATGCCAGCGCAGGCCATGCCAGAGGTTGTGCCGGGACAAGGGGCGGAAAACATGCCCGCTAACACCCTGTCTGATGCAGCTCCTGTGGCGGGTAACGTATTAGATGCGCCTGCTAACTTTGCCAACGATATGCGTGGTATTTTTGGTGGTGCAGAAATTAATACGGGTCAAGTAACGTATAGTTACGGCCTTACTAATTCGCAGTTGTTCTTGTCTGCTTTTTGCGGAAAATCATCAACATTGATGGCTATATTTACGGTCATTATTACGGCTGTTTCGTTTTTGGGAACCCTTGCCGATTTTGGCTTCCTGACTGAGGATGATATTATTGCGGCCGCCATTTCCGCCGTGCATTCTGAGTTGTTACCTGCTCTTGTGATCCCCATGATTGTTTCAATGCTTGGTTTTGTTTTGATTATTTGGGTTGTGTTGCTCGTAGGTACCTGTATTCAATATGCAGGATTTAATGCACGTCGTCGTGGCAGTCGTGTTGAAGTTGAGTATGGTTTGTTTTCTCACACATTTAAAGGCATCGACATTGATCGCATTCAATCAATAGAAATCACCCAGACGCTCTTTCAGCGCATAATGGGCTATTGCACGTTGGCTTATGGACGTTTAGGCTCTACCACCTCGGATTCTTCGAGTTCAGATGATGCAGCTCTGAGTGCTATGATCGTTCACCCTTTTATTAAAAAATCCAAGGTTGATGAAATTATTCAGGGTCTTACTCCTGAGTTTGTTGATTATGCGCGTCCTGATACACACGTTGCGCCAGTTGCGCGTCGTCGTGCACTTATCCGCGAGGGAATTGTGCAAGGATTTGGCTTTTGGGCGCTTATTGTGTTGACGATAGCGCTTGTTGAAATTGATTTGCTTGCGCTTGATCTTACTAATCCGGCTCATGTGGACTATCTGGTAGCACAAGCGCTCTATATGGGTGCACTTGGATATCTCTATGCGCTTGCTGTGATTATTATGGTGGTAGAAATTATCGGTGCGATTCTTTGGTATAAATCTGCTTCATTTGGCATGAATTACAAATATCTCACCATTACTTCGGGGCACTATACGATGCGTACCGTGTCGATGATGCGTAATAAAATTCAGTACGGAGGTACTAAAACTAATCCTTTGCAGCGTCGTGCGTAAACCGTGACGCTTATTGCGCGTAGTGCTGCCGGGGTGGGAGGAAGCATTTATTGTGTTATGGAGATTAACGAAGAA
>CAJMOJ010000037.1 GCA_905215035.1 uncultured bacterium | reverse complement strand
GCGCCCATAGCTCAGCTGGATAGAGCAGTGGACTTCTAATCCAAAGGTCGTAGGTTCGAATCCTACTGGGCGCGCCACTTTTTACCCAACTATCCTTATCAGAATCGAATAAAGCGATACAATAGTGCTTTATTTCAAAAATCTTTCCCAATAGAGGAACTATAAGAAGGATAAGAAGGATAAAAGGAGAGAGCGCACGTGGCTTACGCATTATCTGGTCGTCATTTCTTGCAATTGATGGATTTTACAACTGACGAGATTGTTGGTTTAGTTGATCTAGCCCAAGATCTTAAGGCTAAAAAACATGCCGGTATTCTTCATAAATATCTTGAAGGCAAAAACATCGTTCTTCTTTTTGAAAAGACTTCTACGCGCACGCGCTGTTCTTTTGAGGTGGCAGCCAATGATCTTGGTATGGGCGTTACTTATCTTGACCCTGCGGGATCACAAATGGGGAATAAGGAATCTATTAAAGATACGGCACGCGTATTAGGTCGCATGTTTGATGGTATTGAGTATCGCGGTTATGGCCAAGAGATTGTTAATACTCTTGCAGAATATGCCGGCGTTCCTGTTTGGAATGGTCTTACCACTGAATGTCATCCGACTCAAATTATTGCTGATCTTCTTACGATTCGTGAAAACTTTGGGGATTTTGAAGGTTTAAAGCTTGTCTTTATGGGGGATGCTAAAAACAACGTTGCAAATTCCCTTATGGTGGGCTGCGTAAAAATGGGCATTAACTTTGTTGCTTGTGGTCCAAAAGAGTGCATGCCTGATCCCAAATTGGTGGCGCAATGTGAGGAGATTGCTGCTCAAACAGGAGCAACTGTGACGTGTACTGATGATGTGGTTGAAGCATGTACGGATGCTAATATTATCTATACCGATATCTGGGTTTCCATGGGAGAACCAGCTAGTTTATGGGCAGAGCGTATTGCCCTTTTATCTCCTTATCAAGTAAATGCACAGGTTATGGCACTTGCAGCTGATAACGCTATTTTTATGCATTGTCTTCCTGCATTCCACGATCTTGAAACTACGGTTGCACAAGAGATCCATGAAAAGTTTGGCCTCACCGAGATGGAAGTAACTGATGAGGTTTTTGAGTCGGCTCAATCCAAAGTATTTGACGAAGCCGAAAATCGCATGCATTCAATTAAAGCCGTTGTGTTGTCAACACTAGGTTAGAAGTTATTGGTCTAGCATGTAAGAGTGCGTTAACTAAGTCATGTCAGCTTATAGAGATCAGCTAAAAATAATCATTTAAAAACACTCATCACAATGTTTTAGGCTTAGGAGAAAGTAATGAGCAACGTAAAGGGTTTAGGCTATTGCAACGGCGAGTTTGGTGCTCTCGATTCACTCACGGTTCCTTTTTTAGATCGAGCTCTTTATTTTGGCGATGGCATCTATGATGCTACGATTGCTTGCGATGGGGTAATTTTGTATGAGCAAGACCACATCGACCGTTTTTTTAACAGCGCTGCTCTCATTCGTTTGGAGCTTCCCTTTACTAAAGAAGAACTTGCGAGCATTTTGCAAGAATTGGTTGATCGCTTTAATAAACCTAATACATTTTTGTATTGGCAGGTAACACGTGGTGTTGCACCGCGCGCTCATGCTTTTCCTGCTGAGGCAAAGCCAACGGTTATGGCCTACATTGTGGAACATCCCCGTGAAGATCTCATGATTCCTCTGCATGGTCATTTTGTTGAAGACACGCGCTTTTATCATTGCAATGCTAAAACACTCAACTTGTTGCCCAATGTATTGGCTATGCAAGAAGCAAAAGAAGCGGGATGCGATGAGGCAATCTTTGTACGTGATGGCTATGTGACTGAGTGCGCGCATTCAAATGTGCACATTTTAAAGGATCACACACTCATCACTCATCCTGCTGACAATTTGATTTTGCCCGGTATCGCACGCAAACATCTTATCGCCATGGCAGAAAAACTCGATATTCCTGTTAAAGAAGAAGGCTTTACGGTGGCTGATTTGCTCGACGCTGATGAAGTCATTATGAGTGCATCGTCAACGTTTGCTAAACCATTCGCATGGATTGATGATGCGCCCGTTGGTGGCAAAGATCCTCAAACACTCCATCAATTGCAATCTGCGCTCACCGCAGAATTTGAGGAGTATATTGCTGCACATAAACGTGTATAAAGAAAGCCGTGCTACAATCAAAATCCGCACACAAAGAAAATCCGCATACAACACTAAAGCGTTGTGCAATTTGTACTGCTATATTTCTGATGTATTAGATGCATTGAGAGATGTTTACTATAAAACCACAAGAGGGCGAGAGGTAAAACAGACGCTATGACTATTCGTGAATCGCTTGAACAACTGTTGCAAGAAACACTTACGAATGCTGTTGAATCGGGAGATTTGACGCTCGATGAAATTCCTGCACCGAGTCTTGAGCGACCTCGTGAGGAAGGTCATGGTGACTGGGCTTGTACTATAGCTATGCGTCTTGCTAAGCAGGCACATAAAGCACCGCGCGACATCGCGCAAATCTTACTTGAGCATATTCCTGAGAACACCATGATTGCTCATGCTGAGATTGCAGGTCCAGGTTTTATCAATTTAACGCTTTCTCCTGCTGTGTTCCAACAAGTGATTTCTGAGGTGCGTACGGCGGGGGATACCTATGGCTCTTCATCGCTCGTTGAGCCTGTTTCAATCAATCTTGAGTATGTTTCAGCAAATCCAACAGGCCCTATGCATGTCGGTCATGGTCGTTGGGCGGCACTCGGTGATTCTATTGCTCGTATTTTGCGCCATGCAGGCTATAGCGTTGATGAAGAGTTCTATATTAATGACCAAGGCAACCAGATGAATGTGTTTGCCAACTCTATTGTTGTGCGTTATTTACAACTTTTAGGTCATGATATTGAAATGCCCGAAGCATCATATGGCGGGGCATATGTGAAAGATCTTGCCCAAGAGATCTATGATGCTGATGGGGATAAGTGGGAATTTGTCGATGAGCTTGAGCGCCTTGAGGCGTTTCGTGTGCGTGGCTATGAGTCAATGCTTGACAATGTGAAGGAAACCCTTGCTATTTTTGGTAATTCATTCGATACCTGGTTTTCGGAGCATTCACTATTTGTTCCTAACGATGCGGGTCACACCAAAATTGAACATGCTTTCAATTCTATGAAAGATGCAGGGTATGTTTATGAGCTTGAAGGTGCAACGTATTTTAAGTCGAGCGCATTTGGTGATGAAAAAGATCGTGTTCTCATCAAATCAGACGGAGATTTAACGTATTTCATGTCTGATGTTGCCTATCACTATGACAAGATGCAACGTGGTTATGATCATCTCATTGATATTTGGGGGGCTGATCACCATGGTTATGTACCGCGTTGTCAGGCAATGATGGCTGCATGGGGGTATCCTGATGCGCTTGAAGTGGTTTTAGGGCAACTGGTGACCCTATATCGTGATGGTCAACAAGTTCGTATGTCAAAGCGCACCGGAGAGATGATCACCTTTAGGGAACTTATCGATGAAGTTGGTGTTGATTCAACGCGTTATATGATGCTTTCTAAATCAGCAGATCAAACGATAGATTTTGATATCGATGTTGCCAAAAAGAAGGACGCATCAAATCCAGTCTATTACGTACAGTATGCGCACGCGCGTATTTGTTCCATTTTGCGTAAAGCAGGCGAGGAGCAAGGATTAGAGGTTGGTGTTTACACACCCGAGCAACTTGCTGGCGCACTTGATTTGGATAACGCTGATCTTTCGCTGCTTACTGAGGATTCGGAGCTTGCTTTGGTAAAGAAGATGGCTGATTTTACGGATCTCGTTGCAGGTGCCGCTCGTGATAGGGCACCCTATCGTTTAACACACTTTGCGCAAGATCTAGCAAGTTTGTTTCATTCGTTTTATCAGCATTGCCATGTACTAGGTGAAGAGCATGAACGTACTAAGGCTCGTCTTGCTTTGATTGATGCAGCACGCATTAATCTTGCTCTTGCACTAAGTCTTTTAGGTGTTTCTGCGCCTGAGCGCATGTAGCTTTTAGGTATTAATTTTCCACTCGCCCGTACATGAGAACCTTCTAATATTTCAAGCGTGTTAACACCATGTGTAGGGTAGTTATCCATCGTGTTACCTTTTGGTACCATGATCCTATTACTTGAACGTAATAGGAGGTTGTATGAGTTACGTCGACAACGTAATCGAGGCTGTAAAGGCAAAGAACGCTGAGCAGCCAGAGTTTATTCAGGCAGTTACTGAAGTTTTGAAATCACTCGAGCCTGTCATTGAAGCACATCCTGAGTATGAAGAGGCTTCTTTGCTTGAGCGCATTGTAGAGCCAGAGCGCGTTATTATGTTCCGCGTTCCTTGGGTTGATGATGCGGGCAAGGTTCAAGTTAACCGTGGTTTCCGCGTTCAGTTTAACAGCGCAATTGGTCCTTATAAGGGTGGTCTTCGTCTTCATCCTTCTGTAAACCTTGGCATTATTAAGTTTTTGGGCTTTGAACAGATCTTCAAAAACTCTTTGACAACCCTTCCTATGGGTGGCGGCAAAGGTGGTTCTGACTTCGATCCTAAGGGTAAGTCAGACGCTGAGGTTATGCGTTTTTGCCAGTCTTTCATGACTGAGCTTATGCGCCATATTGGTGCTGATACTGACGTTCCTGCTGGTGACATTGGAACGGGTGCACGTGAGATTGGCTATATGTTTGGTCAGTACAAGCGCATTAAGAACGTTTGGGAAGGTGTTCTTACTGGTAAGGGTCTTTCTTATGGCGGATCTTTGGCACGTACTGAGGCAACCGGTTATGGTTTGATCTATTTTGTTCAGGAATATTTGAACTGCCATGATGATGACATCAAGGGTAAGACGGTTGCTGTCTCTGGTTCTGGTAACGTTGCTATCTATGCAACGGAAAAGGCACAGCAGCTTGGTGCTACCGTTGTTACCATGTCTGACTCAACGGGCTGGATTCATGATCCTAACGGAATTGATGTTGCTCTTGTTAAGCAGATCAAAGAAGTTGAGCGCGGACGCATTTCTGAGTACGCAAAGCGCCGTGAGGGTGTTGAGTACCATGAGGGTCGCGGCGTTTGGAGTATTCCAGTTGACATCGCACTTCCTTGCGCAACACAAAACGAGCTTTTGATTGATGATGCTAAAAATCTTGTTGCTAATGGATGCAAGTTGGTTGCTGAGGGCGCAAATATGCCTACCACTATGGATGCAACTGACTACCTCATGGAAAATGGCATTGTCTTTTGCCCAGGTAAGGCTTCTAATGCTGGCGGCGTAGCAACTTCTGGTTTGGAAATGTCTCAGAACTCTGAGCGCCTTTCTTGGACCTTTGAAGAGGTTGACGCTAAGCTTCAGTCCATCATGAAGAGCATTTATCATGCTGCTGATGATGCTGCTAAGCGTTATGGTCATGAGGGCAACTATGTTATGGGCGCAAACATTGCTGGCTTCGAAAAGGTTGCTGATGCAATGATGGCACAGGGTATTTGCTAACGTGAAACAATAAAGCTAGATACCTATCGTTCGAAGCCTGGCTTTGGCGATATAACGATTGGTACTCTTAATTGATACTACAAAAAGAAGACGCCTTACGAGGCGTCTTCTTTAGTCTTGAGTATTATTTCAGTTGAAGATAGTTTGGTAACGGATTCGGTAATATGCTCAAAAGCTCCTTCTGAAGGAATAATTACCGCAAGGGCTGCCGGGACTACCTCTGCTTCATAGTGGAGTGCGTAGAGAGGCTCCCCATCAATTTGGCAAGCAATGGGTTTCTCAAAATCAAGCGTGATATTACGTGCTTGAGTGATATGAATACCTTTCATGCCAAGATGCTTTCCTTTTTTTGCTTGAAGAAAAAGGTATGCGGCCATTGGTTTGAGATAAGGGCCTGTTGCATAGCAAACATCAAAGAGGCCATCTGCAAGAGAGGCATTAGGAGTAATGCGAAAACCGCCGCCATAATGTTGACCGTTTTGAACCGCAATCATATAGAGCTCTTTTGTGGTGGGTGGTTTTTCGTCAAGAGAAATGGTTACTGTGTGTTGGACCATGTTATGAAGGAGTTGGTCAAGGGCGCATTGGAGATAGAGTACGGTACCGGTGCGTTTTGTTTTCTGCCGTAGTTCTGTTGTTTGAAGCGCGATTGCTGCATCAAACCCAAACGAGAGTGTTTCGATAAAATAGCGGTTATTTACTTTTCCTACATCAATAGAAAAATCCTTGCCGTCTAAAAGCTGATCAAGTGCCTTAAGAGGATCACGACTTAAATTAAGGCTACGGGCAAAATCATCCCCATTACCACAAGGAATTACTCCCAATCGGGGTCGTTGCGCACGTTCAATTTGCATGATTCCGTTAATAATTTCATGAATAATCCCATCGCCACCAATAGCGATAATAGTGTCAAAATCCCTACCTTGAGAGGCAGCAATTTTTTCTCCATCGCCGCGTGCGCGGGTTAGAATGAGCGATGGATCAAAATCTTGTCCTTCTTTTACTTTGCTAAGTAATGTTTTGTGAGCCGTTAGTGCAATTTTTTCAGCTTTACCACTTCGTGCGGTAGGGTTTGCTATAAGTAAAGTGTGTCCTAGATACAACATGACAGGCTCTTTTTCAATCTAGTACGTGTGTAGCATGGTTACATACGTGTTAACCTATTGTTTTTATTGCTATGGTTTCTAATAATGCGATCATATCATCGTTAAGGAGAACCGTCTTTTAGCTATACCTGATACGATGAAATTGTTACGATAGGGCAAAGCAACGGAAATCTTTGGGTATAGTGCTTTTGTATTGCTATCTTAGCGTAATATCTTTTTCTACTCGAAGGGGACGTGGTATGACTTTATCAATAAATCCTCTCTATTCCCGAAAAACTCTTGCACATGATGCTCGTACACGCATGTGGCCTGATGCGCGGTTTTTGACATCAGCCTACGGGCAAGAAATTCTTCCTGGCATTTTTCATTATCGTTTTGATATTGCGGGATATGACCTGTGTGATCGCATTGATCAATATGTAGTGATTGATGGGGGAGAAGCGCTCTTTTTTGATGTTGGGTATTGGGAGGTGTGTGGAACAAGCGCGCTTGATGAGGTTGATTTGCTTTCTTCTTGTCTTCTTAGCAAGAAAAGTGCGTTTATCTCACACTTTCATGATGATCATGCTGGCAATATTCCTTATGTTGAAGCCCAAGGATTTGATGCTGTTTATCACGTATCACGTGCTGCATTTGACGATGCGGTTTTGCGCGATTTCGTTACGGTTACGGGATGGAGTCTTGTATCTCAAGAATTATCTTCAGGGTTGTTTCATATGAGAAACGAAAAAGATAGTGGTGAGAGCAAGATGCTAGACGTATCCGAATCGCTTGAAGCGCCTGAGGTTATTGGAAAAGCGCTTTGGGACAATAATGTGCTAGCGTCATATCAGGGAATAGTTGTTGATGATAAAGACTGTATCCAGGTAGGCAATCGCGCATTTGAAGTTATTAAAACACCTGGCCATAGCCCTGATCATGCCTCTTTATTAGAGCGTGAACAAGGTATTTTATTTGGCGGAGACCATATTTTAGATGCGGGCCCTGGAATAATCCAGTTTGCCCCTCAACAACATTTAGTAAGTCGTTACTTAGAAAGTCTGAACAAGCTTGAATCGTGCAATCTTCGTGCTATTCTTCCAGCCCACAATGATCCTTATATTGGAGAAGAGGCAGTAGCGCATATCCTCGCAACAACACGAGCATTTTTTGTAAAGTCATTGGATAAGCGTCTTCAACTTGTACAGGAAAATCCTGGTGCATCTGCAATAGAGATTATGATGGCGCAAAAGGGAAGAGAAGACTTTCTTGCACGCCCCCTCCGTCACCGTGCTCGTGCGGTTGCAGCAACCTATGCATATCTTGAGGCATTATGTGATCAAGGAAAACTGTGTCGCTCACAAGGAAGCGATGGAGTGGAGCGATTTAGTGTTATGGAATAAATCCATCGTATTTATGGAATAAAAAAAGCCGCTTATAAGCGGCGAAGAATTTCATGGTGGACTGTCGGGGACTCGAACCCCGGACCTTGGGATTAAGAGTCCCCTGCTCTACCAACTAAGCTAACAGTCCGTGTTTCAAATAGTGGCGCCTTAAAAGCGCTCAATTATTTTAGAGCAATATATCCACAAATACAAGGAATAATTACTCAGTTTTGTCAATTTCGCGCTGGGGTGGCTGATGGGACTCGAACCCACGACCTCCAGAGCCACAATCTGGCATTCTAGCCAACTGAACTACAGCCACCATGGCGCAAGTGGTTATTATACGGAATCTGCGAGTGCATGCAAGCGTTCACAGCTACTTTGTTTTAATAACTCTAAATATTAGGGCAAACGGTTGTCACAGAGAGAGATTTGCATCATTTGGGTGAGTGGAGATACCGGTTAGTATGCATGCCGATTTTGTAAAGATATCGAGCTTTACTCTATTTGCACGCCGTGATTGATTTAAAAGCATGGCATACTAGAAGAAGTTATCGAATATAACTCAATAGTACGCGGTGGGATAGTGGAACAAAAATTGTTGAGAGGAGTACGGCGTGGCAACATTTGAGCTAGTTTTACTCCTTGCCCTCGCTGTGTTGCTTTCATCTATTCTTGACCAGGTTGTACCTAAAATTTCATCGCCGCTTATTCAAATTGCACTCGGTGTAGTAATTGCGATACTTGCTATTACTCCAGTACAGATCAATATTGATCCTGAGCTTTTTCTTGTATTGTTTATTGCTCCTCTTCTTTTCAGTGATGCGATGGAGTCAAACAAGCAAAACTTATGGGAAAACAAAGGCGTCATTTTAGCGTTTGCAATTGGTCTTGTGCTCATTATTACTCTTTGTGTTGGATTTACCCTTCATGCGATTGTTCCTTCAATCCCTCTTGCTGCAGCCTTTGCTTTGGGTGCAGCACTCGGGCCTACTGATGCGGTTGCGGTTGCTTCGTTACGTAAAGAGGCGCAAGTAGGTAAGCGCGAGAATTCTATTCTACAAGGTGAATGTCTTTTAAATGATGCATCTGGTGTTGTTTCGTTTCAGTTTGCCATCGCAGCTGCGGTTACGGGTGCTTTCTCACTTTTAAATGCGACCGAAACATTTGTTATTAGTTTTATTGGTGGCATTGCTCTTGGTGTTTTACTCGCCGTTGTTTTTAGATTTATTTCAAGGAAAATCTATGACCTCGGTCTTGATAACGTTACATTTCATGTGTTGTTTGAAGTCTCTATGCCGTTTGTAGTCTTCCTCTTTTGTGAGACCATTCACGTGTCTGGTATCTTAGGTGTTGTCGCTTGTGGTATTGTCTGGTCGCTTTATTCGGAAACGCGTATTTCTCCCTACCAATCTCGCCTTAACATTGCGCTTTCAAGTGTATGGAAGGTTTTAGGCTTTACTCTAAACGGCATTGTGTTTGTGTTGTTGGGTATGCAACTTCCTATGGCAATGCAATCAACATGGGATGATGTCTACATTAATAATTTTGTATTGTTGGGTCTTATCCTTCTTATAACTTTTGTCATTGTTGCGCTTCGTTTCTTGTTCTCGCTTCTTATGGTGCGTATTACGCGTGACCCTGATACCAATGCACGCGGTAAGCTTAATAAAGAATCTATGCTCAAGGCGCTCATTATGACGGTGGGTGGTCCTAAGGGCGCAATTACGCTTTCTATCATTTTTTCAATTCCGTTTTTGCTTTCCGATGGGACCATGTTTCCTCAACGTTCTCTCATTATCTTTATTGCGTCGGGTGTTATTTTATGCACGCTTTTATTGGCAAACTTTTTGTTACCTATTCTTGCTCCTCGTTCCGAACAAGATGAAGAGGAAGAAGAGGAGTTTACTCTTACCAAGATTGAGATATTGCGTACCGTTATTGAGCGTTTAATGCTTGACGAAGATACGGCAAACTCACGTGAGACTAAGGCGGTAGTTGATCGGCTTGATAAACGGATTCGATCAATGCGTGAGACGGTCGAAGTTGATCAATCGGCATTTAATACTATACGTATAGAGGTTATTGATTACCAAACGGCCCATTTGATTGAAGCAGTTGAGCATAAAGAGGTTGATTCCTTTGCGTGCTTTAGCTATATGCGTCGTATTATGCAGCAAAAGTCGCGTCTTAATCAGGATAAGAAAACATCTCATCGCATTGCAGCGTATTGGCATACGCTCAAGATCCTTTTTGTTGCATCAGGAAGAAAAGTGTTGGCATTTTTCTCGAAAGACAAAGATGATAACGCAATAGAAATGCGTCAGGTTCGTATTTTGTCTGAAATGTATGCGATAGAGTTTTTGCAGAGTCTTGTTAATAATCCTAACTATCCATCTGAGGTAGTAGCAAAACTTTTAATTGGTCATGAACGAACCTTGGCTCTTCTTGATCCAGAAAAGACGACACCAGGTGTATATGATCGTTTGCAATCGCTGGAATTGGAAAATGTTCAACGTCGTGCACTGGCAATGGAGAATGAAGAAATTCAGGATTATTATGCTGCAGGTAAGATTACTCGCGCACAGGCAAAAGCAATGCGTGACAATGTTGCACTCATGATGATTGATCTTGAGGAGCACGTATAAAGTGGCATCTTCTTATTCATCAACATCTCAAATGTCAACATCTCAAGCATCACACATTGATCCATTAACACCTCATAAGCTTGACGATATTAAGGCGCAGCTTGCCTCTGTTCCGACGCTTCCCGGAGTGTATTTGTGGAAAGACGTAGAAGGCACCGTTATCTATGTTGGTAAGGCTAAACAGTTGCGTGCGCGTATGCGCCAGTACGTTAATTACAGCGATACCCGTGAAAAGATACCGTTGCTTGTTTCTCAAATTGACTCCTTTGAATACATCGTTACAGAAAACGAGCATGAGTCTTTAGTGCTTGAGAAAAATCTTATCAAGCAGTATGCACCTTACTTTAATGCGGATTTTAAAGATGATAAAAGTTATCCTTTCATTGCTTTGACTAAGGGAGATGTGTTTCCTGCAATTAAATATACGCGTGAAGCACATAAGTCTCAGACGCGCTATTTTGGTCCTTTTACTGATTCTCGTGCGGCGCGTGACCTAGTAGACATTACTCGTCGTATTGTTCCTTTATGTGCGGCAAGTTGTGCTGAGTGGAGGAAACTTAATCGTCAATTAGAAAAAACTGCTTATGATGAGCTTGTCCTCGATCAGCGTCCTTGTTTTGATGCGCACGTTGGATTGGGTCCAGGTGCTTGTTGTGGTGCCATTACCCCTGAAGACTATGCACGTCTTGTTGAACGTGCGGAACGATTTCTGGCGGGTAATCATACTGAGTTTTTGACAGAGCTACAAGAAGAAATGCAAGAGGCTGCTGATGCTCTTGATTTCGAGAAAGCACAGCGAATTAAAGGACGCATTGATACGATTACTGGTCTTTCAAGCAAACAGCATGTAGTGTCCTCACGTCGATTATTTGCTGATGTAATTGGTGTATATCGTGAAGAGACCATCGCTGGCATTACGGTGCTTAATGTACGTGAAGGTGCTGTTATTAATCAAAATGAGTTCATTTTTAATAAAGGTAAAGATGTTTCATTCGAGGAGTTGCTGCGTACCTTTATTTTGCGTTATTACGACTCAACAGAATCAATACCGCATGAACTTGTTGTGTCAGAATTGCCCGATGATGCTTCAGTAATTGAGACGTGGTTAACTGAGAAACTCGCGTCTACTCATGGTGCAAAAGTGCGTATGCATGTTGCTCAGAAAGGTGAGAAGGCGGCCCTTCTTGCTATGGCGGATAAAAATGCTCGACACGCTCTTTTACGTTACAAAGTACGTTCTTCTTACGATGATGAACGCATCAATGCAGCTCTGTTGCAACTTGAATCTGCTCTTGCGCTTGAGCGGCCACCCCATCGCATTGAGTGTTTTGATATTTCAACACTGCACGGCACGCATTCCGTTGCATCTATGGTGGTGTTTATTAACGGCAAACCTGATAAATCACAGTACCGTCGCTTTAAGATTCGACTTGAGAGTGATGAAGCGAATGACTTTGCCATGATGAGTGAAGTATTTGAGCGCCGCTACAATCACGAGAAAATGAAAGATGCTCGCTTTGCATCAAAGCCTGACCTTATTATTGTTGATGGTGGTAAACCGCAACTTAATGCTGCGCTTGCGCAGCTTGCAGAACTAGGGGTGGATGATATTCCTGTCGCAGGACTTGCTAAGCGTGATGAAGAACTTTTTGTACCCTGGCAAGAGGAAGGTCCTGTTGTTTTACCGAGTGGATCTCCCAGTTTATACTTAGTAAAACAAGTGCGCGATGAGTCTCATCGCTTTGCTATTACATTCCATCGAGAATTGAGACGCAAAGCAATGACTACATCCATCCTTGATGAAGTGATTGGTTTAGGCCCAAAGCGAAAAAAGAAACTGTTGAAGTTTTTTGGATCATTTGGCGCACTTAGGAACGCAAGTCTCGAGGAAATCTTACAAGCTGATGTTGTTCCTGAGCAGGTTGGACGTGATGTCTACGCTCTTTTGCAAGAATATGCGACAATCAGTACGAAAGAATCTAATCAAAACAGCGATTGCAGTGTTGATGAATAAGGATATGAGCTTATGGCAGAGTCAAATGGATCATCTGAACCACAAGAAGAGATTGATGTAGCAGCGGTTTCGTCGTCTGAGACACTAGAAAAACAGGGGCCTGATGTTGTAATTATTACCGGCATGAGTGGCGCTGGTAGAACAGAAGCAATGCATACGTTTGAAGATTTGGGTTATTTTTGCATTGACAATTTGCCGCCCGCTCTCATTATGAATATTATCTCACTTGCTAATATTCCAGGACAAAATGAAGGATTGCGCAAGCTTGCCATTGTGTGTGATGCCCGCAATCAAACAATCTTTAGGCAGCTTGTGGGGGAGCTTGCTAATTTGGATGCAGCCGGGGTAAGCTACCGTATTATTTTCTTGGATTCGACTGACGAAAAACTCATCGCTCGTTATAAAGCAAGCAGACGTCGCCATCCACTTTGTGAAGGTAATCGTCGTTCAATCTCTCAAGCAATTGCCTATGAACGTGACATAACGCGTGATTTACGCGATATGGCCGACTATCGACTTGATACATCTAATTTGACTCCACGGCAATTGCGAGAAGAGCTCCGTCGTATCTATGCAAATACAACGGAAAAAGAAGAGATGAATGTCACGGTCTATTCGTTTGGCTTTAAGCATGGATCTCCTGCTGATGCAGATATCGTTATTGATGTACGTTTTTTGCCTAACCCTTTTTATATTCCTGAATTGCGTGGTTTAACGGGTCTTGATGAACCGGTTTATGATTTTGTTTTAGAACGCAAAGAGACACAAGAGTTTTTACAAGCGTGGAAGACGTTGCTTGATTGTGTTATGCCAGGATATGTTGCAGAGGGTAAACAGCATTTGGCTATTGCAGTAGGCTGTACGGGTGGTCAACATCGCAGCGTCGCTCTTGCTGAGCAAACAGGCAAAATGTTGTTGGATGAAGGGTATAACGTCACCGTGTCGCATCGTGATATTGCACTTGCAGATCGAAGTGAGGCTGCAGCAAAATGAGCGAGTCAGGATTTATCTATAACCCTTCTTTGACAGCAACGTTTCAAGCTATTGGTACTCAAACACCTAAAGATAGTGATCATGATTACACCAAGCTTAAAGCTGTTGTCATTGGTGGCGGTACGGGTGCTCCTGTTTCGATTCGTACTCTTTTGAGTATGGGTATCCAAACAAGCGCCGTTGTTGCCATGGCCGATGATGGGGGATCAACAGGTATTTTGCGCGAAGAGGCTCATGTAACTCCGCCGGGCGATATTCGTAAATGCTTGGCTGCTTTTGCAGCAAATCCTGATGACCCTCTTACAAAAGCATTTAAATATCGTTTTGAATTCGCACGTAATCACACTTTGGGAAATCTGATGCTCTCAGCCCTTGAAGAGGCAACTGGTTCTTTTCCTGAAGCTATAAAGATTTGTGGACAATTACTGGGTGCGCGGGGGTATGTATATCCCTCAACGCTCAACAATGTTACGCTTTGTGCCACAACCTGCGATGGACATCTTTTACGTGGACAAGCAAAAGCTTGTAAGTCTCAGACTGCACTTAACCGAGTGTGGCTTGAGTCGCCTGATCAATGTAGACCCTATCATCAAGCAATTGAAGCTATTGAAGAGGCTGACTTACTTGTGTTAGGTCCAGGATCTCTTTTTACTTCCATTATTCCCAATCTTCTCGTTCCTGGTATCGCAGATGCGATTGCTCGCTCAAAAGGAGCAACAGTATTTGTGTGTTCTTTAGCAGATCAACAGGGTGAAACATGGGGACTGTCAGCAAGTGAACATGCTGATGCGCTATTTCGTCATGGGATGGAGGGCGCTCTTGATTACATGCTTATCCATTCTCCTGAAAAACCCCGCGGTCGTCATGTTGCAAATGATGCATTTACGGCTGCAGTTGGAGAAGGGGCGCTCTACACTGATTCACAAGTAAAACGGGATGGTCTTGATTTGCCTAACCGCGTGCGGCCAGTTCCTATTCATGCTCACGACATTGAAGCTATTAGATCACATGGTACGGTGGTCATGCTTCGTAATATGGTTGACCCTGTTCGGCCTACTTGGCATGATCCTTCTGCATTGGCGCAAGCTTTTGAAGGGGTGATTCATCTGTGTCGTTCACGACAGAAGTGAAAGATGAATTGTCGCGCGTAATGCCATCGTGTTCGCATTGTGAGGCGGTACAGTTAGCTGCTCTTATTCGCATTGAGGGTACGCTTTTTATGCAAGGCGGCGGCAAGTCTCGTCTTGAAATTGCAACTGACTCGCCGCAGGTCGCGCGGTTTGTTATCAAGTCGCTCCATGACCAGTTCAATTTAAAGACTGATTTAACGATGAGACGATCAGTGCTCCATAAAACCCCCAATTGGCTTATTGAGGTGCCGTACCAACCAGGATTGCTCGAAGCACTTGAAAAGCTAGGGGTAATGAATTCAGAAGGACTAGAGCGTGGTATTGACCCCGCGTTAGTGAAAAAAACGTGTTGCGCTGAAGCATATTTGCGGGGCGTTTTTTTGGGGTCAGGATTCATTTCTAATCCGCGTGGTGATTTTCATTTTGAAATTACGGTTGAAAATCAAACGCTTGCTGAAGATGTTGCTCAATTAATGCGTGATCGTGGTATTAACGCCAAAGTGATGCATAGGCGCAATTCTTATATCGTGTACTTAAAATCAGGAACGGCTATTACTAATTTTTTGGCTGCTGTTGGTGCACATCAATGTGCGCTCAAAATGGAATCAGAGCGTGTTTTAAAATCAGTGCGTAATGATGTAAACCGTCGCGTTAATGCAGAGATTGCCAATCAAGCAAAAACAGTGGATGCCGCTGTCGAGCAGATCAATACCATTAGAGAAGTACTTGATCATGTAGCTCTAACGGACTTGCCACCAGGCTTGCAAGAGTTTATTCGCCTGCGCGTTCGCTATCCTGAAGCAACGCTTAAAGAGCTGGGTGAACACGCCGATCCTCCGCTTTCAAAATCAGCAATATATCATCGGGTGCGCCGTTTGGAGCAAATGGCGCAAGAACTTACGTAAAACAAAAGCCTTCCAATACCGTAAGTGTGGTATTTAAGGTATGATTAGGGCATTGTTGTAAAACAGGAAAGTGACAGCTTTCCTTTGAAGTATCACGTGATGTGATGACTAACTGCCCACTTACAAACTGGGCGTTACGAAAGGGGAATTATGGCAACCAAGGTTGGCATTAATGGCTTCGGACGTATTGGACGTCTTGTATTTCGTGCTATGGAGAATGATCCAGACGTAGAGGTTGTTGCAATCAATGATCCGGGCGATATTAATGCTATTGCTCATCTTCTCAAATATGATTCTGTACATGGTCGTGTTTTTGATGACGTTCATGTTGATGGCGACTGCATTGTTGTTGATGGTCGCAGTGTAAGAGTATATGGTGATCGTGATCCACTCAATATCCCTTGGGGTAGTGAGGGTGTTGACGTTGTTATTGAATCAACGGGTCATTTTACGGATGCTAATGAAGCAAAGAAACACCTTGAGGCTGGAGCTAAGAAAGTAATCATTTCCGCTCCTGCTAAAAACGAAGATATCACCATTGTTATGGGTGTTAATGATGATCAGTATGATCCAGAGAAACACAACATCGTTTCAAACGCTTCTTGTACCACTAACTGCTTAGCTCCTTTTGCAAAGGTGCTGCTTGACAATTTTGGTATCAAGCGTGGATATATGAATACTATTCATTCTTACACCAATGATCAAAAGATCTTAGACCTACCTCATAAGGATTTGCGTCGCGCACGTTCTGCTGCATTGTCTATGATTCCAACTACAACGGGTGCTGCACGTGCGGTATCTCTTGTCTTGCCAGAACTTAAGGGTAAACTTGATGGTTTTGCAACGCGTGTTCCTACTCCTGATGGTTCTATGGTTGATTTGACCGTGGAACTTGAAAAAGAGGTAACTGTTGATGAAATTAATGCAGCTATGAAAGCAGCTGCTGAAGGAGAACTTGAGGGAATCCTTGAGTATATCGAGGATCCTATTGTTTCAGCTGACATTTTAGGTGACGCTCATTCATCTTTGTTTGATTCCGGTTTAACCATGGTTTTGGGCGGAGAAGGCAATTTTGTTAAGTGCGTATCTTGGTATGACAATGAGTGGGGTTATTCTAATCGCGTAAAGGATCTCGCTAAAATTATGCTCTAAATCACGCTATATGTAGTGTTTGTATAGTGTTTAGTGTGCGCGAGTTTAACAAGCTGATCGCAAAATATGAATCAAAGATAAATTCTTGATATAACTAAGAGAGTTTCTTGCATACCAGTGTTGGTACGGAAAGGGGCTCTCTTTTTTGAATAGGAGGCTACTAGTTTATGAGTGATATTAAAACCTATACTGATGCTGATGTTAAGGGTAAACGTGTTCTTACCCGTGTTGACTTCAATGTTCCTTTAGATGGGGATGTGGTCACTGATGATACTCGTATTAAGGCTGCGCTTCCTACCATCAAGTATTTGATGGATGAAGGAGCAAAAGTAGTTCTTTGTTCTCATTTAGGACGTCCTTCTGGAACAGGGTACGAAGAGCAATATTCTTTGGCCCCTGTGGCAAAACATCTTGAAAAGATCTTAGGAACAAGCGTTGCTTTTGCAGCAGATACGATAGGAAATGCTGCAAAAGAAGTTGTTGATAATCTCGCAGATGGTCAAGTTGCTCTTTTAGAAAATTTACGCTTTGATGCACGCGAGAAAAAGAATGACCCTGAATTTGCGCGCGAGCTTGCAAGTATGGGTGACCTGTATGTAAACGACGCCTTTGGTGCAGCGCATCGTGCACACGCATCGACGGCTGGTGTTGCAGGGTATCTACCAGCGTATGCAGGTGCGTTGATGACTAAAGAAGTTACTACGCTTACATCAATGCTTGACAATCCGCGCCGTCCCTTTGTTGCAATTCTTGGTGGCTCTAAGGTTTCAGATAAAGTTGCGGTCATTGATGCGCTCATCGACAAATGCGATACGCTCATTATTGGCGGTGGCATGTGCTTTACGTTCTTGCGCGCACAAGGATATGCCACAGGTACCAGTCTTATGGAAGAAGACTGGGTAGAACGTGCGGGTGAAATGCTTAAAAAAGCTGAATCAAAAGGCGTTTCAATGCTTTTACCTGTTGACGTTGTTTGTGCTGATGCGTTTTCGAATGAAGCAACTACCGTGACAGTTCCTATTACTGATATTCCTGATGATATGATGGGTCTTGATATTGGTCCTATGACCGTTGTGCAATACGGCAATGCGATTTCAGAGGCAAAGACTGTCTTTTGGAATGGCCCGATGGGTGTCTTTGAGATGGATAATTTTGCTGCAGGCACAAAAGGAGTTGCCGTTGCTGTTGGTGCTAATGAAGATGCTACAACGGTAATCGGTGGCGGTGACTCAGTGGCTGCTGTTAATAAATTTGGACTCGCTGATCAAATGTCTTTTATTTCAACGGGTGGAGGAGCTTCAATGGAGCTCGTACAAGGGGAAAAGCTTCCTGGTGTGGAAGCTCTAAAGGAGGACTAACCATGCGTAAAAAACTTATCGCGGGTAACTGGAAGATGCATAAAGATATTCCAGAGACAGTTGCACTTACCCAGCAGCTTTGCAATTACTACAATCGTTCATGGGATGCGGTAGATGTTGTTATTTGTCCACCATCTGTTGATTTAAAAGCAGCATGGACGGTTCTTGATTTTGATAAAACAGATATTGAACTTGGTGCTCAGCATGTTTACTTTGAAAAGAGTGGTGCGTATACAGGTGAGATTTCTGTCGATATGATTAAAGAGATCGGGTGCACGTATTGCATCGTAGGGCATTCTGAGCGACGTGAACTTTTTGGTGCAACTGACGAGGTTGTTAATTTGACCACTAAGGCTATTATTGCAGGTGGATTGGCTCCTATTATTTGCGTTGGTGAGTCTTTGCATGTTCGCGACAAAGGCACCTACCCTGAGTTTATTAAAGCTCAAGTAAAAGCTGCACTTGCGGGTATCGATGTTGTTGAAATGAAAAATGTCGTGATTGCTTATGAGCCAATTTGGGCTATTGGAACCGGACGTACAGCAACTCCTGAACAGGCAGAAGAGGTATGTGCTTTGATTCGTGTGGTAGTAGGAGAGCTCTACGGCAATGAAGTCGCTAACACCATTCGTGTACTCTACGGTGGTTCTATGAATGCGGGCAATGCCGAAGGACTTCTTGCTCAGCCAGATATTGATGGCGGCCTTATTGGTAGCGCTTCATTACAGGCTGATTCATTCCGCCAATTGATTGAGATTGCAGCTGCAGCCAACTAACTAAAATACGCTCAACGTGTATTGCATAATAGCTTTGTTGCAGTATTGTCGTTGTTATACGAAAAGGGTGTGATGTAGAAAAATCGCACCCTTCTTCAATTGGGAAATCGAGTAATAACGTAAAGGATTATCACAACTATGAGTATCTCCTCTCTGAATTTACCCGCAGCTCTTATTATCATGGATGGTTTTGGGCTTACCGAGGCAGGCCCAGGAAACGCTATTAGCTTGGCTCATACGCCGGTGCTTGATGGTTTGTTTGAGTCATGTTCCCATACCGTGCTTGCTGCGTCAGGAAATCCTGTCGGTTTACCTGAAGGGCAAATGGGAAATTCAGAGGTTGGTCATTTAAATATTGGTGCTGGCCGTACAATTTTTCAGGAATTAACACGTATTGATAATGCTTGTGCAGATAAATCGCTCGAAACTAATCCTGTTTTGGTGGATGCAATGCAGTCAGTTATCAATGCAGATTCAACCTTGCATTTGATGGGTTTACTCTCCGATGGAGGCGTTCATTCAAGCAATGCGCATCTTTATGCTCTGCTTGATATGGCAGCCGCCCTTGGAGTTGAGCGTGTGCATGTTCATTGTTTTATGGACGGGCGTGACGTTCCTCCTTCAAGTGGCAAATCCTATATTGCAGAGCTTGAAGATAAAATGGCATCTCTTCCTAACACAACTACCGCACAAATCGCTTCTATCTCAGGTCGTTATTATGCGATGGATAGAGATAATCGTTGGGAGCGGGTAGAGCAAGCATGGCAGACACTATGGAATGCCAACAATCTTACTGACGCTTTACCTCAAGAAGCTATGCAGACTTCTTATGATGAGGGTATTACCGATGAGTTTGTTGTGCCTGTTGCCTTGCTCGAAGATGGCATAAAGGCTGAAGACAGCATTATTTTCTTTAATTTTCGCCCTGACCGTGCACGTGAAATTACGCGCGCACTGTGCGATGACGCTTTTGATCAGTTTGGTCGTCCTAACTGGCAAAAGCCATATTTTGTTTGTCTTACTGAATATGATCCAACCATTCCTGCGCCTATTGCTTTTGAAAAAGAATTTCCAACGCATGTTCTTGCTGATGTTTTGGCTGACGCAGGATTAAGACAATATCATATTGCTGAGACAGAAAAGTATGCTCATGTCACCTTCTTTTTGAATGGCGGTATTGAAGAGCCCAAGAAAAATGAGCAACGTGTACTTATTCCATCGCCTAAAGTAGCTACGTATGATATGCAGCCTGAAATGAGTGAGCCAGAAGTTGCTCAAACTTTGCACGATGCAATCCTTGCTGATGAAGCTGATGTGTATATCGTCAATTTTGCTAATTGCGATATGGTTGGACATACCGGCGTAATTGATGCGGCTCGAAATGCCGTTGAGGCCGTTGATGCTGGTGTTGGATTGGTTCTTGAGGCTCTTAAGCAAAAAGGTGGTCTTGCTTTGGTTACGGCAGATCACGGTAATGCTGATTGCATGATTGCTGAGGATGGAACACCGTTTACTGCACACACTACCAATGTTGTGCCCTTTATTTGTGTTGATTATACCGGGCATGCTGATGGTGATTTTGTGCTC
This sequence comes from uncultured bacterium, assembly GCA_905215035.1. Lineage (GTDB taxonomy): Bacteria > Actinomycetota > Coriobacteriia > Coriobacteriales > Eggerthellaceae > Anaerotardibacter. Next base: position 309 of record CAJMOJ010000037.1, on the reverse strand, counting down.
AAGCAAGAAGTTGGGTCGTTGGCAAACATCGCGCCTACATTGCTTGATATGATCGGTCTTGAAAAGCCGGTAGAGATGACAGCATCATCATTACTCGAAAAATAAGCTGAGTCTTGAAATTGCAACAAGATTTTGGCATAATCTAATATTTGTGAGCTCACTAGTAGAGAGTCCACTTGTAAACACGCAAGACAAGGAATAACGTTGGATATCGTAGCCATAATTTTTTCTATTATTTTGATTATTTCCGGTGTTGGATTGGTGATTTTTATTCTTTTGCATTCTGGCAAGGGAACTGGTGTTGCAGAT
>CAJMOJ010000036.1 GCA_905215035.1 uncultured bacterium | reverse complement strand
GCGCACTCGGTCGAGTTGGTGGCACAATCTTAACCGCCGTGGCTATCCTGTGCCGTTGTGTTGTTTTTGCCATGCCGCGCACTGCAGCTACTACCTTTGAGCTATCGGTGGCGCCCTATCTTGGGGAAGGCGCGGATGCCTACTTAGTTCCGTTTTCCATCTTGTTCTTTGTGATTGTTTTTCTGCTTACCTGCAGAAGGTCACGCGTTGTTGATATCATTGGCAAGTTTTTTACACCAACGTTAGTGGTTGGTGTGCTCGTGTTGATTGTGGCTGGAATTATCACTCCTATAGGCGCAATTCAACCGTCACAAACTGATTATGTTTTTCAAGAAGGTATTCGATCGGGCTACCAGACTATGGACGTTCTCGGTGTCGCGGCGTTTTCGATCATCATTTTGGATTCTGCTGTTGTGAAGGGTTACACCGATCCTGGCAAACGATCAGGACTGCTTGCCCGTGCAAGCTTTGGAGCGGTGTTGATGCTTGCGCTGGTCTATGGAGGATTAGCATATCTGGGCGCAACGTCAGTGTCTCTTGGAACGGGCATGTCGCAGGCTGCTTTGCTCGTTGCTATTGCTGAGAGTGTTCTGGGCGATGCGGGTAAGATCTTGCTGAGCGTGGTTGTGGCACTTGCGTGCGTGACTACGGCTGTTGCGCTGGTAAGTTCAGCTGCTGATTATTTCAGCCGACTGTTCAAAAATAAGATTTCCTACCGAGCGCTTTTAATAATTGATTGTGTGATAGGTGCGTTGATCTGCGATATCGGACTTGATAACATCATTCGTTTTGCCGATCCGGTGCTTGGTGTTGTATATCCTCCTTTTATTACTGTGGTAGTGCTTTTGTTCTTTAGGAGGCAGATTCAGCTGCGTGAAGTCTATCAAGGGGCGGCGATAGGCGCGCTTGTAGGAGGAGTTGTCGTCGAATTGGCGCTCACGAATGTGGTGACCATCATTCCGCTCGAAATGCTTCCCTTAACTTCTATGGGATTCGGCTGGATTGTGTTTGCTCTTGCAGGTACCCTAATCGGAGTAATTGTAGGTCTCATCAAAGGTCACATGAGGCGCAAGGCGTCTTGAGTAAGATTAGAACGCCTCGCATTTCTGGAAGACGCAAAGCATTGGAGCAAGGCCTGATGAGTTCTGGTGATACGAAGGTGGCACGCAGGCGGCGAGCAGGCGGCACGAAATTGGCGCAAAGGTAGCGCACAGGCGGCGTAAAGACAGCGTAAAAGGGACGCAAAGATAGCGCCAAGGCAGTACGAAGGTAGAATAAATACGGCACAAAGAAAGATGAAGCAGGAGTGATCTATGGACGATCAGCGCAAACGAGAATTAAAAGAAGAGTACCGCAGCAGTCGACCTTCTATGGGTGTGCTTGCGTTTCGGTGTGAGCCTACCGGAGAAAGCTTCCTTTTGGCATCGTGCAACATTTCAGCTGATACTAATAGTGTGACATTTAAGTTGAACTCAGGTTATCACCCTAATCGGCATCTTTTGGAACTTTGGAAGCGCTACGGTGAAGAGAGTTTTGTGGTTGAGGTGTTGGAGACGCTCGAATATCGCGATGAGTCAGATGATCCTGCCGACTACAAGGATGAGCTCGATCAATTACGCGATCTTTGTCTTGAGCGAGATCAGAACGCCTCACTCTTGTGGAAGTAATGAGGCTCGTAGAAAAGATTACGTAGGGCGCGATTCTAGCCAAATCTCAGATCGGTCGGCAAGCTGCTGATAATCTGGTCCGAACCAAAGCGGAAGCTCCTTTTGGCGGACGATGAGAGGCATGCGGTGATGGACGGGTGCCATGTCGGCGTTTGCGTCAGTTGTTACCATGGAAAAGGTACCTTCACGCCATATACAGCCGATAAAAATGATCTCTTGTCCAGGAATGCGAAATTCATATTGGCGCTTGATGAGTTTTCCAGTTTTAGGCGATGGATAGGTTTCTTCCCGGTGTGTCTCGAAGAAGGCAAGGACGGGGAGGATGCAGCGTCGATGCTCCATGGATTCTCGCCAGATTGGTTTTGTGGCACTTTCAATGCGCGTGTTGAATACGACTCCTGGCTTCCAGGATTCCTCGAACCCCCACGAGAGTTCGCGTACTCCTAATGATTCTGGCGGGAAGGCAGGGAGTGACGAACTTGAACTGAATGACTCTGTTGCCAAGATTGATGTTGGCACTGTCGTAGCGGTATCAAACTTAGGCACGATGAGCGGTGCGACCGACTTTGGATAAACTTCAGTTGCTTGGACCGGCCAGTCTGGATTGAAATTCGGTGGAGTCCCAACCCCGATCCGATGCATAATATCGAGTACTTCATCGTAAGTGAGTATGATGCATCTTTTGCACACGTGTTCTCATGCTCCTAGTGCTAGTAAAGTGTCCCTAATATCATTCTGGACCAGTGGTCGCATACTGTCAGCGTATTGAGCAACATTGGCGTTTCTCAATGCAGAAATGATCTCGGACATAAGGACGGGTTTTGCTTTAGCGATCAGCGGAAGTAGTTTTATGCATTGCCTTGCACAGATCGGTTTCTCGTCGGTGATATGCTCTAAGTATGTACCGATAATCTTGTTAATCTGATCATCAGTATCCCACTTTGCGTTATAGGCTATCAATGTCAGACCACGTGTACGTATGTAGGAATTGTTGTTGTCTATCATTGCGATAAATTTATTCATATATGGATAAAGACAGTTGCCCCTATCACTGATTTCTTTCAGTGCTTTCAATGCTTCATAAGCCCGCGAATTATTGGGTGATTCTAAAAGGGTAAACAATCTTTCGATTTCTATCTCCATCGTTGCAGTTCCCTTCAATATTGTATAGACGACATATACCATCTTGTACGGTGCGTATGCCACAGTACGTATATGTAAGATTATCTTTGTTCTATCAAATATCTTACCTATACGTAAGATACTCAAGAAAAGACTGGCTAGCTACGGCAACAGCTTCTTGCTAGCAAAGCATACCTAGGTCAATATATAGGAGTGGCAGAGCCTTGAAAGCCTCCAATAGTTACCTTGCAACCGCTATCTTTCGCAAAAGCAGTTAATTGATCAATGATGTTTACAAGGTTGGCGCTTTCTATCATTAGTAGTCCATCAGCTGTCTTGTTTATGTGGTCAGAATTCCTGTAATCAAAGTCTCCGATCCAGCTTATAAAGCAGTGTGTATTTTTGGCGATGGGTTCTCTGATGATACTACTAGGAATACCAACGATTGTGGATCGTGTTATTCAGCAAGTAATAGCCCAAATACTAATGCCACTCTATGAGTCTTTATTTTCAGACAACAGTTCTGGGTTTAGGCCAAACAGGGGTTGTCATGATACCTTTTGCAAGGTGCAGGAAATAGTTAATAAGGGAAATGTATGGGTAGCTTCTCTTGATTTAGAAAAGTCCTCGATACGGTAAATCGCTCAAAGCTTATACAGCTTATTATATCTAATACCGTGTTAGTGTTAGATGAATTTCGCCTTCTAAATAGTATTTTGCATGAATTTGTTATCGAAAAGCGCATGTTTCAGTATGCTCAATCAGCACGATATAATAGTTTCAAATGTATTGCTGTAATCAGTATCGTACAAGAACGATATAAATTGTATTGAATAAAACAACGTTTGTTTAACCAATGTTTAAAAGCGTTTTGTAGAAGTGTTATGACAGCAATAGCGGCTTTTGCGTCACGTTGTTTATGCTCGACATGAAATAAACCGTGTTCGTATAGGTATGCTTAATCGTAGAGTTTAAGAAGAGGATATAGTCATGATGCCTTTAGAAGAAATCGAAAACCTGAATCTTCCGAACAACCACTTCAAAACCGTTTATGAGGCACTTGCACCTATTCTGACCGAGAGTCAAACTGCCAAAGAGCAGGGCACTAAATACGAAGCATTATGTGTCTACTATTTGAAGGCCGACCCGTTTTGGTCAAACTTCTATAGCCGCGTGGGGACGCTGGAAGAGGCGGCATCTTGGTCAGACAGCCCTGTTTACGGGCAAAATCAAGACATCGGAATAGATCTATTTGCGCAAACGGCAGCTAGTGGTGAATGGCATGCTATTCAGTGTAAGTGCTACGATCCTGAAAAGCCCTTACCTAAAGGAGTGTGTGACTCTTTCTTCGCTGCACTGATGAATCGTGATGATATTGATGGTTGGCTTATCATGACGAGCGCAGGAGGTCCAGGAAGAAATCTTGAAATGCAGTTGTCGGGCGACCTCAGCCGTTTCATTGATACTGCGAAAATGGCGGCATCTGGTCTTGATTGGTCGCATTTCATTGATGGGCTTCCCCCTGAAGAGAAAGTAACTTATGATCCTCGTCCGCATCAAAGGGATGCTATCGATTCTATTCTCTCTGCCTTCGGCGAACAAGACCGCTGCAAGGCGATCATGGCTTGCGGTACTGGGAAAACGCTTATGTCACTGCGGCTTACCGAGGAGTGGCTCAATGGCAATTCTGGCGTTGTGCTGTTCTGTGCTCCATCGATTTCGCTTGTTGGACAATCTATGCGCGAGTGGATGGCTCAGGCACGTATTCCTATAAGTCCGCTTGTCGTCTGCTCCGATGCTAAGGCTTCTCGTCGCGGTGGCGAGGATAGCATGCCTATGACGCTTGCTGATTTCGAGTATCCGGCAACAACTAATCCGGAGAGTCTCATGCGCTCCTATGAGGCGCATCGCAGGTCGAACCGTGATGGTGCTGTGGTCGTGTTCTCGACTTATCAATCAATTGATGTCATACACCAGGCTCAAGACTTGGGGCTTCCCGAATTCGATCTCATTATCTGCGACGAGGCTCACCGTACAACGGGCAATGCGCTGCCTGGCGTGTCAACGACCGAGGCATCGGCCTTCATGAAGGTGCACTACAACGAGAATGTGCGTGCAAAGAAACGTCTCTATATGACTGCGACGCCGCGCATCTACGGAGAGACGGCAAAGCGCAAGGGTGCCGAGGAGGACTACACTATCGCCTCGATGGACGACGAGTCAATCTACGGAACTACGGCCTACCAGATCAAGTTCGGTGAGGCCGTTGAGAAGAAGTTACTTACCGACTACAAGGTGGTCGTGCTTACCGTCCAAGAGGATGCTCTTCAGGATCGTCTACCCTCGCTCGAAAGCGATCAGGGCATCGATGCGCGCACGCTTGATCCTTCCGACATAGGAAAGATAATCGGGTGCTGGAAGGGCCTCATCGATCATGGCGAGGGAGCGCCCAATGATGCCACCGGATTGGGTGACATGCTCGTGGTGGATGACATAGCGCAGATTGACGGGGACGCGGTTCCTCTTCACCGCGCAGTGGGCTTCTGCTCGACTATCGACGCTTCCAAGACCATATGCGAGGCGTTCACTCAAATAATCGATGAATACGCGGACGGCACATCTGAGAATCTGCCCCTCAGGTGCGATTTGAGACATGTGGACGGCAATATGCCCGCAGATCGGCGTGCCAGGAACATCGCCTGGCTCGGCGAGGACATCGGAGACGACGAGTGCCGCATCCTAACGAACGCCCGATGCTTGGCCGAAGGCATAGACGTGCCGAACCTGGACGCGGTCATCTTCTTCAACGCTAAGAACTCCACCGTGGATGTGGTGCAGGCCGTCGGGCGCGTCATGCGGCGTGCGGAGGGCAAGGACTACGGCTACATAATTCTTCCGATTTTCGTGCCGGCGGGGATGACGCCGGAGGAGGCGCTGGATGACTCCAAGGTGTTCGCGAACGTATGGAGCATCCTGCAGGCGCTACGCTCACATGACGAGCGTATCGAGGCTAAGGTGAATGCCCTCGCGCTCCATCAGGAGGCGGCAAAGAACAAATACCAGGGAGCTGCCGATCATAAGGGATGGGACGAGGGGCTTGAGAGCCGGAAAGAGGCAGAGCAGCGGAAGGCCGCCGAGATCGCCAAGGGGGGTGCAGCTTCGCCTCTCGCTTTACCCAGTCGAACGCTGGGATAAGGCTGTCAAGACGCAGCTCGTCAAGAAGTGCGGCACGCGCATCTACTGGGACGAGTGGGCGGAGGACGTTGCGAGGATCGCAGAGCGCCACATTGAGCGGATCAGCGCGCTTGTTAGGGATGATGAGGGCGTCAAAGAGCAGTTCGGGGTGTTTTTGAAGGGTCTTCGCGACTCTCTCAACCCCGGCATCACCGAAGACGAGGCCGTGCAGATGATCGCCCAGCATGTCATCACGATGCCGGTGTTCGAGGCGCTGTTCGGGGAGTACGAGTTCGCGAAATCAAACCCCGTCTCCATCACCATAGATTCCTTTTTGTCGTCTCTCCAGGAACGGCAGCTGGGTGAAGCTTCCGATGCCGAGGTGCTTGAGGATGTGTATGCGAGCGTGCGGCGGCGCGCCGCCATGGTGACATCTGATGCTGCACGGCAGCAGCTGATCCGCGACCTTTACGAGAAGTTCTTTAAAGTGGCGTTCAAGGCCACCTCGGAGAAGATGGGCATCGTGTACACACCCAACGAAGTGGTGGACTACATTCTGCATGCTACGAACCGTCTTTTGCAGAAGGAGTTCGGGCAGAGTCTGGCAGACGAGGGCGTGAACATACTCGACCCCTTCACGGGCACGGGAACATTCATCGTGAATCTGCTGCAGGACGAAGAACTGATGCCAGCGGACAAGCTGTCGATGAAGTATCGGAGCGAGATTTGGTGCAACGAGATTCTGCTGCTTGCCTACTACATTGCGACCATCAACATCGAGTACGCCTACCATTCGCGCATGCCTGACTTGGATTATGAACCGTTCGAAGGAGCAGTGCTGACAGATACGTTCCAGATGTATGAAGAAGGCGACACTATCGATCTGGAAGTGTTCTCAGATAACACAGAACGCGTCTTACGTGAAATGAAAGCGCCCATTCATGTAATAGTCGGCAATCCCCCATATTCAGCTGGCCAGAAGAGCGCAAATGACAATAACGCCAACCAAAGCTATCCAACCCTCGATGCCAAGATCGCCGCTACCTATGCTCAAGGAGCGAAAGCGACGAATATCAATTCGCTTTATGACATGTATATTCGTGCGTTCAGGTGGGCGTCGGACAGAATAGGCGAACAAGGGATCATTTCGTTCGTGACCAACGGAGGCTGGCTCGATGCTCAAGCGATGACAGGATTCAGGAAGAGCCTCGTCGAAGAGTTCAATTCCATCTACGTTTTCAATTTGAGGGGCAATCAGAGAACGCAGGGAAAAGAGTCTCGCAAAGAAGGCGGAAAGATATTCGGGTCGGGTTCACGTGCACCTATTGCCATTACAATGCTCGTTAAAAACCCCTCTTCTGAAGAACGCGGTGCAATCCATTACCACGACATCGGGGATTATCTCGATCGTGAGACTAAGCTTTCGATAATCGCATCTGCCATCGATGGCGAGCCATTCGAGTGGGATTCTCTAGAGCCTGATAGGCATGGTGATTGGCTTAATCAGCGCGACGACTCATGGTATGAGTTCGCGCCCATGGGGATCAAATCGTCAGATAGGGGAATTTTTAGTTCTTACTCAAGGGGTTTAGAAACAGGAAGGGATGTATGGGTTTATAACAGCAGTTTTAATGAATTACAAAGTAATGTGAAAAGTAGTATAGGCATATACAACCAAGAACTTAATCGTTGGAATAATTCAACGAGTGACGAAAAGCTAGAAGATTTCGTAGATAAGAATGCGCGCTTAATTAGCTGGACATCATCATTGTTTAGCAGGTTGAAGCAAAAGGAGGAATTGACTTACACGTCCGACAATATTCGTATTGCGTTGTATAGACCTTTCTTCAAACAATATGTTTATGCGAATCCCTCTTATATTCATAGGCCAAAAATGCTTAAGACGCTTCCAAATACAAAGAACAACCGATATATCTCAATAACCTTTGGAGATAAGCCTTTCTCTGTAATCGTCACGAACCTTATACCAGATGTACAACTTATGTTTAATGGTCAATGCTTTCCTCTTTACTGGTATGAGAAAAAAGAACCACTCGGCGGTTTGTTTGCAGAGGGGTCAGAAGAATATATCCGACACGACGCTATTACCGACGAAGCGCTAGAGGTTTTCAGGAAGGCTTATCCGAGAGCTTTTGATGCCCATGGAAAGTCTAAGGCACGCACGAAGTATGATGGGGGTATAGAGCTCACAAAAGAAGACATCTTCTACTACATTTATGGCGTTCTCCATTCACCCGAATACAGAAGTCGATTTGAGGCCAACTTGAAAAAGGAATTGCCTCGCATTCCGCTCGCTGAGGATTTCAGGGCATTTTCTCTTGCAGGAAGAAAGCTTGCACAGCTTCATCTTGAATATGAGAGCGTGCAGCCTTATCCATTAACCGTTCACGGTGATGTGAGCAATCCAGGGCGAGTCCAGAAGATGAAATGGCACAAGCGCAAAGATCCAGAGACAGGCAAAAGGGTAAATGACTACACGGCGCTCGTTTACAACGAGAATCTGACATTCTCAGACATTCCTGAGGCTGCCAACGAGTACAAGGTGAATGGACGCAGTCCATTAGAATGGCTAGTTGATCGCTATCAAGTAAAAACAGACAAGGCATCAGGCATCGTGAACGACCCCAACGATTATAGTGATGATCCGACTTACATCAGTGGCTTGATTCCGCGCTTGGTAACAGTGTCTATGGATACGTTATATATTGTGAACGGACTACCCCCGTTGAACGAAAAGCCTCAGCCAGCAGATTGGCCATTTGCCTGGAAGATGCAAGGCGGAGAATAGATGGAAGATAGCAAGAAGCCTCAGCTGAAACCACTTCATCCTGAAAAACTGAATGATAAAGATTTTGCCATATACAAAGAAGAGCTTAATTGTGTTTTTCATGACCCGTTGTGTAGAAACATCGCCGTTTCAGGCCCATATGGCGCTGGAAAAAGCTCACTAATAGAAAAGGTTAAAGAAAAGTATTCTGATCTTAATTGGATTAGTGTTTCACTTGCGACTTTTGGTAAGGAAGAAGGTGCAGACGACGATGAGACCGAAAATGCTGTGGAAGCTGAGGTCTTAAGGCAGATTATATACAAGATTAATCCAGCAAAAGCGCCAAAGAGTAGGCTTCATAAAACTCAGGATACTGGTCGATTGAGAGATTTGGGTATTGCGCTGTACGCGCTGCTTTTTATTACATCCTGTTTGCTTCTATCTTCGTGCTTCTCAAATTTCTTAAGTGGTATTTGGTCATGGTTCGATATTGCTGTAATCGCTCTATGGATGGTTTTACTGTTTCTAGGTGTTTATCAGATTGTGCGCCACAATGTTCTCTCCAAATTCGTAAAGAGCTTCAAATTTTTGAATACGGAAATCGAGATCCAATCAGAAAACCAAACTCCATACGATAGATGCATAGATGAACTTGTCTACTTGCTCAACTCTTCAGAAATTGATGCGGTTATTTTTGAGGATCTAGACAGATTTAATAATCTTTCTATTTTTCAGAAGATGCGCAGTTTAAACGAGTTAGCGAATGAAGATAGAGAGGACTCAGAATCAAAGCCACTGCGATTTTTCTATTTAATCAAGGATAGCTTGTTCGAAGAACCTCGCGATCGGACGAAATTTTTTGATTACGTCATACCAGTTATTCCCTACGTGGATCCTAATAACGCTCTTGATATTTTTAGGAAAGCGTTGGAGGGCGTTGGTATAGAAGTGGATGATGGATTCCTCTTTCAACTTTCTTCTTATATTGATGATCCGAGAATTATCCATAACATTGTCGATGAGGCTTACCACTACAAGCAAATGCTTTTCAGGACCCGGCAGGCTATAGAAAACGACTGGGAAAACCTTATAGCTATTCTGGCTTACAAGGCAATGTTTCCAAAGGATTTTGAACATTTGCAAATTGGGCGAGGTTATCTGTACGAAGTTATCAATGGTAGAGGCAGGCTCATCGATGATATCCGAAATTGGGGAGATAAAGAAATTGAGAATCTTGAGCGCGAGGTAAAACGTGTAGATAATCAGCTTCAAATGAGTGAAAATGAGCTATTGATCCTTTTTGCACTTCCTAAACTGGTCAAATATATTTATAACGGCTATGGAAGCGTCGCTTCTCAATTACAATCCGCCACTACTGCGGCAGAGGTAATGGAGGCAGTACAATCACATAACAATACCGCAGCTGCGCTTGCTGAGATCAAAGAAGATCTTGAGAAGAACAACTGTGAATACAATGACAGGCTGCTTGAGGTGCGAAATAACGCTCATAGTCTATGTAATGCAAACCGCACTAGAATAAAAGAGATCAAAGACACGACAGCTTCTCTTCAGTCCTGCACCATCAAGCAACTAGTTGAAAGAGCTTCCAGTGCCGATGCACTTTTCCTATTTGATGCCAATCAAATAGGTCGTCCCGAAGATTACGAAGATTTAAAAATGGAGGATGTGGTTAAGAATCCTTCTTTCCCTTTGCTCAGGTTCCTTGTGGTTGAGGGCTGGATTAATGAAGATTATAGACGCTATTTAAGCAAGAATCATGGACTGATACTATCTGCCAGAGATGACGATTTTCTCGCAAGCCTTATTCAGGCGAGAAATGTCGATGTGGAATACAAACCAGATCAACCTTGTGAGGTTTTACGTCGCTTGAGCAATGAGGTTTTTGCTCGGACAAGAGCAAGGAATCCATGGCTTATTGCAGAGCTATTGAAAAGTGGAGACAATGACAAAATCAGTACCTTTATGGCATCTGTGGAGAGAAATGGTGGGGATGTTTATATTGCCGAGCTTATTGTTTCTGAACAATTTGTGCCAGAGATGTTTGAACGGTTTATGGCTTACTTCGAAAATCTAATCATTAGTGTTCTGGAGAGTAGTGATATCGATTTCTCTCAGAAGAGAGCTTTTGCTAGGAGATACATTGCTTATGGCGGTGACAATTACAAAAAGGAAAAGGTTGACGGAGCTTTTGCGGATTGGATAAATCACGTCCCTTTACTACTTGAGAGTGATGCTTCGATTGATATCGAAGCATTAAAAGCTGGTCTGCGTGTAATAAGCTATTCGCCTAAAGATATTGATCTGACTGTAGCTAGCCGGCAACTTATTAGGTTCATTTATGACGAAAAGCTATTTGCCCCTGATGCTCGAATCGTAGACAAATTACTCAGTGCAATATTTGAGATACCTGATGCACTCTCTGACGGAGTTTTGGTAACGGAAGTTTTAGCGCTGGATGACGGCTGTATCTCCGAGGTGGTTGCAGCGGGGTTAGACGAATTTGTCACATCAACTATTGAAAATGTGCCAGCTTCTATAAAGGATTCGACCGAGACAATCCTCGCTATCCTTAACAGCAACGAAGTTAAGAAAGAAACTGCTGGTGCGTACATCTTGAAATTGGATTCTGGTATTAAGATTCCAAAATTAGCCGACGTTGAGAGCAAGGAAAACAGAATTAAACTGTTTGAAAAGGGCTGCGTTTCCTCAACGACTAACAATCTTGTATGTTACTACGTTGATTGTGGGTTTTGCGTAAATGAGCAATTTGGACGTTTCCTCTCGGCGAATACGGTACCAGAAGATCTGAAATTAAGTACTATCGAGGCTCTTGATATTGACACCAATGAACATGATTTCACAGAGGGGCTGATTAGGTGCACTACGATTACGACAGAACAATTAAAGGCTCTGCTTAGTCAATACGGTGTTTGTTACGAACGTCTAGACATTGACGATTTTTCAGAAGAAAAAATTGCTGTTCTAATTCATACTGGCACAATCAGTATGAATGATGAAATGCTTCAATCAGTTAGGAAGCATGGAGTCGAATTGGCTGCGCGTTTTGCAATTGCGAATATAAATGAATACATTGATCTGGTTTCTGCTTCCGCAGATGGAGCGAGAGCATGCAGCTTTAGCGTGGACGAGATGTTTGTTATTTTGAATTCTGAGGTAGATGAAAAGAAAAAATTGCTACTGCTCAATGAGCATACAGGAGCAGTAAGCTTAAAAGAAAATTACCCTGAGTCTTTGAAGATAGCAATAGTCGAGGAACACTTTGATGAGGCGGACCTGCAAAAGCTATCTGATTGGTATGACGATTCGTCTATCAATCTGCAGAAATGTGTAATAGCTTGTTTTCTTAGTAGTATAGATGGTGTAAAGGAATCTGTTACCAGAATAAGTTTGAACCTTGTATCTGACTTGTCTGAGGCGATGGCGCAAAATAGAGACGAAACCTTGAAGTTCCTTATTTGGTATTGCGAAGGTTTTCTGCAGACAAAAGATAGGTCTCGTATGATTGATTTGTTCAAGGTGGCAAAGTTATCAGAATACGCAATGCTTCTTGCTGGTACAAACACTATGATTACCAATTCCACTCTAGACGACCAACTGCTCGATGCGCTCCACGCAAAGGGCTTGTGCGGTACGATCAAGCATGACGAAAATTCCGAAGGGAAAAGAATGGTTTATAAAAAAGGAAATTCGATTAATGAGGTAGACAACAAACTTTAGGATGATCTAAATGGCAGTAGAAAAGAATCGAAGTGAGGCGCAAAAAGGGATATAAGGTAAGCCTTTTGCCTGTAAAGTGCGTTCATAGGTATCGATCGATTCCGAGAGATTTTTTGGTTTGCTCATGGATTTTCAAAGACACAATACAATAGGCAGAGTGACCTTTCTGCCCGCCAGATTCATCAATAGATATGCTCAATTCGTTATCGATAAAACTTTCTTAAATGAAAATAGCCGGGGGACACCCCCGGCACCTGGTAGAAGCAAAGCCTCCAATGAATTTATATCACAGAAACTATTCCCACTCAATTGTTGCAGGGGGCTTGCTCGTGATGTCATATACTACGCGATTGATGCCAGGCACTTCAGCAACAATGCGACTCGATACGCGGGCGAGCACATCATAGGGGAGTTTAGCCCAATCGGCAGTCATGGCATCGGAGCTCTCAACGGCACGCAAGATGATAGGACGCTGATAGGTGCGCTCATCGCCCATAACACCAACGCTCTTGATGTCAGGAAGTACCGCAAAGTATTGCCAGACGGAGCGCTCGATCTCAGGGCCACCAGCACAATCGCGCTCATGCTCGCCATTGCGCTCACCGGTCTGTTCATACAAGGACTCGTTGTATGCATCAAGTTCCTCACGCACAATAGCATCCGCTTCTTTGAGCATGATGAGCTTATCGGGGGTTACATCGCCAATAATACGGATGGCAAGGCCAGGACCGGGGAAGGGCTGACGATGGACGATGTGGTCCGGCAATCCCAGTGCGGTACCTAACGCACGCACTTCATCTTTAAAAAAGTGATCGAGCGGTTCAATAAGATCAAAATGAACGCCCTCAGGGAAGGGGATTAAGTTGTGGTGACTCTTGATAGTGGACGCTTTGCCGCCGGTCTTGCGTGCACCGCTCTCAATGATGTCGGGGTAGATAGTGCCTTGTGCCAAGAACTTGATGGGAGACCCATCGGCAGCTAAATCTTGAGCAACGGCAAAGAACTCCTGCCAGAACTGGGTGCCAATAATCTTGCGTTTTTGCTCAGGATCGGTAACGCCGGCAAGAAGCTTGGCGTAGCGCTCCTCAGCATGAACATGAACAAACTCAACGTCGAACTGTTTGGTGAAGACCTCTTCAACCTCTTCGGGCTCGTTTTTGCGCAAAAGACCGTGGTTTACAAACACGCAGACAAGCTGCTTGCCAATAGCGCGGGCACAAAGGGCAGCCACTACACTTGAATCAACGCCACCAGAAAGACCCAAGATGACACGATTGTCGCCAACCTGCGCTTGAATGGCTGCGATGGAGTCTTCGATGATGGAATCCATAGTCCAGTTGGGCTCAAGGTGAGCAATGTTGAAGAGGAAGTTCGAGAGCATATCTTGGCCGTAGGGTGTGTGCTTTACTTCAGGGTGGAATTGGGTGGCATAGAGATTTTTGGGCGCATTTTCCATAGCGGCAACAGGGCAGACATCGGTAACGGCGGTGATCTTGAAGCCGTAGGGGACTTCAGTAACCGCATCGCGATGGCTCATCCACACCACTTGCTCATCAGGAGTATCACCAAAAAGGGCTGACTCGCCCTTGTCCATACGCACTAAAGGAGCAGGGCCGTATTCGCCTTTGTCGGTGTGGCTTACGGTACCACCGAGTGTTTTAGCCATAATTTGTTGACCGTAACAAAAACCGAGCACGGGGATGCCTAATTCAAGCACATCAGGATCAATGGCAGGAGCATCTTCCGCATACACGCTTGCCGGTCCACCTGACAAAATAATGGCGGCTGGTGCTTTAGCACGAACCTCATCGGCAGAAATATCACACGGGGCAATCTCAGAATATACGTGCAAGTCACGCACGCGACGAGCGATAAGCTGTCCGTACTGCGCGCCAAAATCAAGTACGAGAACGCCTTGCTTTAGGGCCTCAGCATTATTTTGTGCAAGAGTTGTAGGGGTGGATTGTGCCTCAGTCACCATGATCTCCTTTTGTGCCTCTTTATGCCTGATTGCGGTTTGTTATTGCGGCTCGTTACGGCCGATCGTTTGGCAACAATTCTACCTGATTTACCCATGGAGGTGTCGAGTGAGTCTGTAGAAGCGTATACTTAAGCCTATGAGTACAAAGCAGAGTACAAAGCATCCAAAGTTAACTGAGTCTGAAAAGCGGACTTTGCGCACGACGACTGACTTGCGCATTACCAGTCTGTGTTGTTACGCGGCACTCATTATTATCTTGATCGACTTGGCTGCTTTTATTGTGGGCGCGCAAAGCTCCTTCTTTATGGTCGTGGGCATTATGGTTGCCATCGCCTTGCTTGCTTCTGCCGGTATTCAATTCTGTGTGATTCAAAAAACGCTTTACTCCGAGCTTGAGGAAGCTAAGCGCACTGCAAAAGTGAGCCGCTCAATGGGTGCGAGTTGCACTGCGGATGAGAAGTATTCCGCGGTAGAAAGTCGCGCCGTCGCTGTGACTGGTACGGACACGCAACACTCCACCAAAATATAGCGCCGTAATTCATGTGACCATCATACTGTGCACCCTCAAGCATGCCGGCCTTTGCTATGATGAAAACCGCTCAAAAGTTGGCAATACGGCAACCACGTTGCGTGACTTGCCGATTGTACATTGCTGATGAAAGGAATAATCATGGCAGAACAAACGGAAGCATTTGCTGAGATCGAAAAGCATCGTGCTGAGATCGACGCAATCGACAAGCAATTAGTTGCTTTGTTGAACGAGCGTGCAGGCCATTCTTTAGACATTCGTGCCTTAAAGCCTGATGCTCATATGGGCCTTTATGACCCCAAGCGTGAAGAGGAAATCTTTGCTAAACTCGCAACCTACAATGAGGGTCCTCTCTACAACGAGAACCTCACTGAGATTTATCGTGGCATCTTAAAGGTCATGAAAGAGGTGCCAAGTCGTGATTAAAAAGCTTTCCTCTTTACCAGATTACGGCACCAAAACCGACGAAATTACCCTTTATGCAGGTCCTTGCTCAGTTGAGTCTGAAGAGCAATTCTTCGAGGTTGCTGAGACGGTTGCTGATTTGGGCTTAAGCTGGATTCGTGGCGGTGCTTTTAAACCCCGTACTAACCCCCATTCTTTTCAAGGCTTGGGTGAAGAGGGCTTAAAAATCATGAAGGCCGGTGGCGAAAAATACGGCCTTAAAACATTAACTGAGGTCATGGATTCTGCGCATACCGAGCTTGTCCATTCTTATGTCGATGGGCTTCAGGTAGGCGCACGAAACATGCAGAACTTCTCACTGTTAAAAAAGATTGGCGAGGTTACCAAGGACTCCCATAAGATGGTATTGCTCAAGCGTGGTTTGGCAGCAACTATTGATGAGTGGCTCTCCGCTACTGAATACATCACCATGAATGGCAACAACAATGTTGTGCTCTGCGAGCGTGGTTTACGTACGTTTGAGACAGCAACGCGTTTTACGCTTGATATTTCTGCAGTACCTGTTGTCCACAAGCAGTCATTGTTCCCCATTTGTATTGACGTATCGCATCCTGCAGGTGTGCGTGACTTAGTCCCATCGCTTGCTTATGCTGCAATTGCTGCTGGTGCTGACTCAATCATGATTGAGGTTCATCCTAACCCCAGCGCTGCACTCTCTGATGGTCCCCAGCAGCTCACGCCAGCACAGTTCCGTGAACTCGTGGATCAATTGCGTGAGATTGCTGCTGTCTTTGGAAAGAAGATTGTATAAATGCCCGTGGATCTTGATTCACTTAATCCAGCGCAAAAACAAGCTGTTCTTACAACCGAGGGCCCGCTTCTGGTTTTAGCCGGAGCGGGCTCTGGTAAGACGCGTGTTTTGACACATCGTATTGCTCATCTTGTTGAAGATTTAGGTGTGGCACCATGGGAGATCATGGCTATCACCTTTACCAATAAAGCAGCAGCTGAGATGCGTGAGCGCTTGGGTGGGCTTATCGGGACCTATGCGCGCGGTATGTGGGTTTCGACCTTCCATAGCATGTGCGTGCGCATTCTGCGTGCCGATTGCGAGCGCATTGGTTTTGCTAAAGGATTTACCATTGCAGATCCAACCGATACCAAGCGCCTGATCAAGCAGATTTTAGACGAGCTCAATATTGATCCAAAGCGCTACCCTGAGCGTATGATCCAAAACCGCATTTCGATGGCTAAAAATGATCTGGTGGTAGCTCAAGTATTTAGCGATCAGGCTAACGACTTCATATCACAGACGGTAGCCAAGGTATATTTGCGCTACCAAGAGCGCTTGCAAGCGCAAAACGCCTTCGACTTTGACGATCTTTTGCTCTATACGTGGCTTTTGCTCAAGAATCATCCTGATGTGCTCGAGGCATACCAAAATCGTTTCCGCTATCTTTTGGTAGACGAGTATCAGGACACCAATCATGCGCAGTACGTGCTCACGCAGCTTCTTGCGGCAAAGAATCGTAACATCATGGTTGTCGGTGATGATGATCAGTCTATCTACTCGTGGCGTGGTGCTGATTTGCGCAATATCCTTGATTTTGAGGAGGACTATCCTGATGCGCAGGTGGTAAAGCTTGAGGAAAATTACCGATCGGTTGGCAATATCTTGTCAGCTGCCAATGCGGTTATCGCCAATAACGTCAATCGTAAATCTAAAAAGCTTTTCACCTCTTCAGAAGATGGCGACAAGATCAAGGTCTATATGGCTAACGATGAGCGCGATGAGGGCCGCTGGATTGCAGGTCAGATTGAAAAGCTCAAAGATACCGGCACATCCTATAACCAGATGGCGGTGTTTTATCGCACTAACGCACAATCCCGTACGCTTGAAGATATGCTTTTGCGTGCCGGTGTTCCGTATCGACTGGTTGGCGGTACGCGCTTTTTTGACCGTGCGGAAATCAAAGACGTCATGGCGTATCTCACGTTGGTGGTTAATCCTGCTAACGATATCGCAGCACAGCGCGTGATTAACGTGCCTAAGCGCGGGATTGGCAACACGACGGTTGGCCACATCGAAACGCTTGCGCGCATGAATCAATGCACGTTTTTGGAAGCGTGTCAGCTTGCGTGTGTCGATGAGTCTATTCGCATGAACACGCGTACCAAGATTGCTGAATTTGTGGCGCTCATTCACGAGGCGCAAACCTACACGGGAGAACTCCGCAAGGTTGTTGAGATGATCGTGGATAAGGCCGGACTTATTGAAGCGCTCCAGGCTGAACGAACGGAAGAAGCGCAAAGTCGCATTGAAAACATCCAAGAGTTCTATGGTGTAGTCGATGAGTATGCACAAACTCATGAAGATGCCGATGCGCTTTTTGAAGCACCCACTGTCACGCTTGATGCGGATGGGCTTACGTCCGACATACTCGATACGGACGCGCTTGTTGGCGTAGATGCACTCGACACGGACGCGCTTGCTGGTACAGATGCGCATGCTGATGCGGACATATATACCGACACAGATATACATGCCGATACAGGCTCGCTTGATACACTTACCATAGGTGACGCAGCTGTAGAAGTAGCAGATGTGCAGCCTCCCGTACGCGTATTCCAAGGCGATAGCCTCGCAGACTTTACGGAATGGGTAACGCTACGAACCGACATGGATACCATGACCGATGATGGGCGTGCGGTAACGCTGATGACCGTTCATTCAGCAAAAGGTCTTGAGTTTGACGTTGTGTTTGTTGCAGGTATGGAAGAGAGCATCTTCCCACACAGCAATTCATCAGGCGATCCTCTTGGATTAGAAGAGGAGCGTCGTCTTGCCTATGTCGCTATTACGCGTGCGCGCAAAAAGCTTTATCTAACGAGTGCGCTTACCCGTCAGCTGTTTGGCTCAACAAGCTCCAATCCCACCTCGCGGTTTGTGCGGGAGATTCCCAATGAGCTGCGTGAAGGTATTGGTATGGGTTCAGCAGGATTCTCTGGTTCTGGTTGGGAAAAACGTGGTTCGCGTCGTGGTATTGCCGGATCAGGAACAGAAGCAGGAGAGGGACGCGTATTTGGCCGATCGAGCGCTTCAGGCAGCGGTAATCGCGATAAAGCAGCTGATCGCGCGGGCAAAAAAGCGGCAGCGCATATGACCTTTAAGCCAGGCGATATGGTAGATCATAAAGTCTTTGGCAAGGGTAAAGTTACCAAAGTTGATGGTGATATGCTTCAAGTCAAATTTATGCGTACCGGACAAACCAAAAAACTGCTGAAAGATTATGCCCCCATCGTCAAAATAGAGAATTAGATAACGAGAGAATTAGAGAACGAGAAAATAAAAAGGGAAGTGACCCTCATATATCATGGCTGAGCTTTTAGAAGCTATCATGCTCATCTGTTTTGGCCTTTCTTGGCCGCTCAATGCATACAAGAATTTTCAGGCACGTACTGCAGCGGGAACAAGTTGGCAGTTTATTGCGCTGATTACGCTTGGTTACGTTGCGGGTATTGCTGCAAAATTTGTTTCAGGATCAATCAATTGGGTTTTAGCCGTTTACTTCATTAATATCTTTTGTTTGGCGCTCAATTGGCTTGTCTATTTTCGAAACAGGCATCTTGATCAAATTGCGAGTGGTGCACTCAAGCGTGTTGAAGAGCGTGCGCAAGCACAGGGGAGCGATGAGCTTTCTGTGATTGATAAGAAAACCGCACAATAAAAACCGCACTACAATAATCATAGTAAAGTATGCGGATTTATTTTTGCGTATTCATCTTAATCACGTTGATCTCGTAGGTTCCATCTCGCGCGTAACCTATCTAAGGCGCTATGCTTGTTGTAATGCGTGTACAATACGATGTGACAGTATCGATTGATAAGGAGCGTTAATGGCTACTCCAGTTTTGGTAGTGGGTCACAAAAACCCCGATAATGACTCCATCGCTGCGGCGATTGGATATGCGTATCTTAAAAATGAACTTATGAAGCGTACGTTAGCAGATGATCCTTCTGCGGAAGAGATGGTATATATTCCTTGTCGCTTAGGGCCTCTTCCTGAAGAATCTGAAGCTATTCTTTCTGAATATGGTGTTGAGCCACCTATGCTCATTTCTAATGTTTCTGCACGTGTAAAAGACGTGATGAGCTCTCCGGTTGTTTCCGTTTCCGCTAATGCAGCTGTTATCGAGGCAGGACGCTTGCTGCGTAAACATAATGTTCGCGCGTTGGTTGTTACTGATGAACAAGGTAAATATCAAGGCCTTATTACTACGCGCATGATTGCTGAGCGCTATATTTCTGCAATGGACAAAGCGGCTGAGGAGTCTGCTGAGGGATTTGACAAAGAGGCTGTAGCACAAGACTTGCTTGATTCACTCACGCAGACCGTTTCAACGCTGACCGATACTGATGTTCTAACACTTTCAGAAGATGATCTCTTGCGTGAGGCGACGGATGATCTGTTGAATTCAACCTTGCGTGAGGCGGTTGTGCTTGACGATCAAGGCTACGCTATTGGTATTGTTACCCGCTCAGATGTTACTGTTCCTCCCCGTCGCAATATCATTCTTGTTGATCATAATGAATCATCACAAGCTGCCGATGGGATTGATGAGGCAGTAGTTTGTGAGATTATTGACCATCACCGCATTGGTGATATTTCAACAGTGCAGCCTATTCGCTTCTTGAATATTCCTGTTGGCTCATCGGCAACTATTGTGACGTTGCAGTTTAAAGAGTATAACGTTGAAATCCCTAAGCCTATTGCTGCTGTACTGCTTTCAGCTATTATGACTGACACAGTCATCTTGAAGTCGCCAACCGCAACTGAGGTTGATCAAGCTCAGGTAGAATACCTTGCTAATATTGTTGGTGTGGATCCTCGTGAGTTTGGTATGCATGTCTTTGAATGTCGCGGCGGTGATACCGACATGGATGTCAAGACGCTTTGCACAGCTGACTCCAAAGAGTTTAAGCTTCCTGATGGCGGTACTATTTTGATTGGCCAGCATGAGACGGTTACGCTGCAAGCGCTTATGAACCGTGAAGAGGAAATCCGTTCGTTCTTGAAAGATCTTCGTGACTTAAACAACTACGAATTTGTTTTGCTCTTGTTGACCGATATTATCGAAGAGGGTTCTAACTTTATTGTTGAGGGAGACCATCATAAGGTTGATCGCGTCTTTGGTATTGATTCGTCTAAAGCGTGTTGGATGCCAGGCGTTCTTTCTCGCAAGAAGCAAGTTGCAGCTCCCTTGCTTGATGCTTAGACTTTTGACATTGTTCGAATCACTTTTTCGTTCAATACACCTATCGTACTAAGTTAACTACGATACATTGATTGAGTGAAACTAGCCATGTGAAACTGATCATGTGAAACCAACCGCATAAAATTAATCACATGAAACTGGCTGCATAAAATTACGTATGCAGAATCAAATAAAGCAATCAAAATTACAAAAGAGGGTCACGAGTGGCCCTCTTTTTGCGTTATGGAATCAACTACCAATTGCTGCACCGTTAAGACAGGTAGATCAACAAACTTGCTTAGAACGTGTCAAAAAACCATTTGGTTTATTACAAAAAGACTTTTATGTACTTCCTGTTTCCTGATAATAGGTACTTGCTTAATAAAAATAGCAACTGAACTGCATATATAGAAATTATCTATGGGTTTAGATTGATTAAGCATTGCAATATTTTGCGGGGGGGGGGGGGATTCTAAGCCTTAAGAAACGAAAAAAAAAA
>CAJMOJ010000035.1 GCA_905215035.1 uncultured bacterium | reverse complement strand
CATACCCCATAAACGCCAGGTACTTTTACGCTCTAACGCAGTTTTTTTAGATGAAAATGGATTGAGTTTATGAAAGTACAACAAAATAACAGCGAGGATTGCGCCAATTTGAATAACTACAAGAAATAGCGCAAGAAATTGATCCGAAACATCAAGCTTAATAAATTCATCAACTAAAATCATGTGGCCAGTTGAAGAAATGGGTAACCATTCTGTAATACCTTCAACAACACCAATTACCAATGCTTTTAACGCTTCAAGTAGCACTGCGGATCATCCTTTGTTACTTTTCAACCCTACAAACGGTTTAACTATACGCCAACTTAACTACATGTCAGTAAAAAGTCAGGTTTTAATGAACGATCACAAGCCCGGTGGCGTATAAAGCCAAAACGACATTACATTTCAAGACTGCTTTTTTGTAGCCCAACCTGATATAGTAGAAGTCGTGATTTTCAATTCGACTCATAATCGAGAAAGGGAGTCTCGTGAAGACTTTGCTCGATGACTGCAAATTCATTTTTGATAAATCACCGCAGCCTTTTGGCATCGCGGAGGTCACCGTTGATGAAAACAATCAGCCCGTTGATTGCATTTACCGCTACATCAATAAGCCCATGGAGACCTTTTGGACCACTCCTGCTGAAGGACTTATTGGCAAAGGTTTTTATGAGATCTGGCCTGATGGAGACTACGCTTGGCGCACCTATTTTTATGAGGCGGCCTTCCATGGAGTCGCAAGCGAATTTGAATCAGTCTCAGTCGCTCTTGAACAGTTCTTTCACGTCACGGTTTTTCCACTTGAGCCACCCTACTGCGCCTTCTCTATTCAAGATGTCACATCTTGGGTATCACAATCACATCTCTCATTTGAAAGCGTAGAGGCAGGCCTTGTTTTTTACGATTCCAACACTGATGTTATGCTTCTTACCTCTTCTGCACGCGATCTCTGCCATCTTGATGAACGTTATCTCTCACTGCAAGATTTCAACAAGAAATTATTTGGCAATCAAGTTCTTGAAATCGAAAATCCCAGTGAGCAAACACCAAATGATTCCCTTCACTATTCTGATGGCAAGAAAAGCATTCTCTATGAGCGAAAAGCACTCGACGGACGATGGCTCCGCGTTAGTTTGACCCATATTGGTCAAACGCAACGCTTTACCTTTGGCCTTTTAGAAAACATCACCAGAACTAAAAAAGCAGAAGAGGAAAATAAACGCCGCTTAGAGATCATCGAATCAATCTCACGAGAGAATTTTGCGCTCTATCTTGTTGATCTCGATTGCGATCATGTTATTCCTTATCGCGTTGATCCATCAAAAAAAGAAAACACTAATCCCTATATGAGCGCCGAAGGAACGCGTTATTCATCCTTCATTAAAACATACTGTTCAACCTGTGTTGAGCCTAGTGATCGGCCGCGTTTTCTCCAAGAACTAAAGTACTCCTCACTCCAACAACGGATCAAAGATGGTGCGGGTGATTATTCTATTACGTATCGCTGCATCGCCGAAGAAGGTGAAGCATTTATGGAAACGCGCATCTTACGCATTCCTCATGATGACACCACTATCTTGGTCGCATTCCGCAATACCACAAGCGAAATTCGTGAACAAATGAAGCAAAAGGCTCTTTTGCAAACCGCTCTCGAAGTTGCAGAACTCGCGAGCGAAGCAAAATCGACCTTTCTTACTAACATGAGTCACGATTTCCGCACTCCTATGAACTCAATCACGGGATTTGCCAATATCGCACTTGATAACATTAATGACACCGAGCGCGTCAAAGATTGCCTCCATAAAATCATCTTTTCATCTCATCATTTACTCACCCTCATTAACGACATCCTTGATGTCAGCCGCATTGAATCAGGCAAGATCACCCTCAATGAGGAGCCCTTCTCATTACTAGAACTCCGCCAAAGCATTATGTTCTTATTTGAGGAGCAATCGCGCAAGGCAGGTATTACCTTTACCGTGGATACTGATCAACTTACGCACCTCGACGTTTATGCTGACAAACTACGTATCGAACAAGTCCTTGTAAATATCATAGGCAACGCGCTTAAATTCACGAGTTCAGGCGGAACTGTTCACGTTGTCATGCGTGAACGAGTCTTTGCCCCCAAAGGATACACTTCTTTCGTATGTGAAGTAATCGATACAGGCTGTGGCATGAATCCTGATTTTTTGGACAAGATATTTGAGCCCTTTGAACGAGATGAACAAGCATACCCGCACCGCATAGAAGGAACCGGACTGGGTATGACTATTACTAAATCACTCATTAGTCTTATGGGTGGCACCATTGAGGTTGAAAGCACCCTTGGCAAAGGGTCACGTTTTATTGTCGTTCTTCCCCTTGAACTCATTAAGGGAGACTGTACTAGCCAAGCACAAGAGAAAAAACTTGTTCCTTATTCAAAACAACGATCCTTTGTCGGCTATCATGCTCTCGTTGTTGATGACGACATACTCTCTCGAGAAATCCTCAATGAATATCTTCGTAATCAAGGTTTTAGCTTCGATGAAGCTTCTGATGGCGATGAGGCAGTTCGCGCTGTTGCTCAGTCGGATCCCTATACTTACGATGTCATCATTATGGACATGCGTATGCCTCGTATGGATGGCGATGAGGCGGCCAATACCATCAGACAGCTGGATCGTCCGGACTCTCCCCATATCCCTATCATTGCGGTTACTGCCGATGCTTTTGAAGAAGGCCGGCGACGCGCTAAACGCGCAGGCTTTACAGCGCATACTACCAAACCACTTAATTTAGAAAAACTCACTCAGCTTCTTGATCTTTATTTACCAGAAAGCCCATCGCATCAACCAATGCATACCACCGATAGACATGCTTCAGATAGATCTTACTCTTAATGGGATACGTCGGTCTGTTTCTTAAGCCGCATACGTACATTTCTATACGTTTGCACCACCGCGGTTACAACACAAATTCCTACTGCAATTCCAGCAGCAAATTCGAGTGTGGTTACCGCATAGTGTGCACATGATTCCCACTGCAACGACACCGCTTCACTCATCGTATAAAAAAGGACACGGCCCGGAACGAGCGGAATAACCGAAATAATAAAAAAGACTGGTGTTGGTGCTTTAGAGCGCCAGGCCAATAACTCAGCATATGACGCAGCAAACACCGAAGCAATCAAGCACGGAACAAATACTCCACCAATTCCAACGACGCAAAGCTTATAAACCACCCACGTCATTACACCACCCAGTGATGAAATAAGGATACGGGATCGGTACACATTAAAGAATAAGGCGAACCCTAAAGAGGCGACAAAGGTTACTGCCAATTGAAAGATATCCTCAACAAGCATACTACATCACACTCCCCAGCCACAATGCAACCATAAAGCCAAAAGCAAGAGAGGTGGCCCACAAAAGAGATTCCACAAAACGCATGACACCCGAGATAGTATCACCTGAGAGCATATCGCGTGTCGCATTGGTCATAGCAACACCCGGGATAAGAATCATAATGTCGCCGATCATAACCATATCGGTATTAATCGTTGGAATAACATGGGTGCTGCATACGATAAGCAGCCCAACAATAAACGATACTCCAAAGTTAAAGATCATGGCATTAGGAGTAAATGGGCGTAAATATTTTAGAGCAAAGCAAATCAGTATTGCAAAAAACGCACTCACCACGCCATCCAAAATACTACCGCCAAAAAAGACACCCAATCCCCCCGTAGACAAAAGGCCACCACCATATAGTGCCACATTCAAAATAGGCACCTTTTTTATGCGTTCAAGTTCTTTTTTTAAATCTCTCGGAGGAAGTGGTTCAACACAACAGCGATTGCATAAGCGAGACAACGCCTCAAGCTGATAAAAATTAGTTCCATCATCACTTAGAACTCGTCGGGTAAGCGTATACTCACTTCCATCATACAGGGTCATAGTAACCACAATAACAGACGTGATAACAAGAACATTCATGGTTGTAGCACCATACGCCTTACCCATACGCTCAAGCGTTTCCTCTACCGTATGAACATCAGCACCAGAATCCAGCATCGCCTCACCAATATCTAAGAGATAAGGAAATGTCTTGCGTGCAATAGTTTTCTGGCTTTCCTGTGCCTGAGTCCCATCACCTTTTGTTTTGCAAAGTATTTCTCCCGTAAGTGACAAGGTATCAGAGCGTTCAGAAGTGTCAGCAAAAGAAGCTGGCTCAGGGACACTTGGAGAGAGAATGTGAGAGATCCCTCTTGTAATTGTTTGCCTTCGCTTATTGTTGCGTCGAGAAACCATATACTCTGAACAGCTTTCTTGCTCTTAAAGATGCGTATACTTAGTAGTAAATCTCATCGTATCATGACAAAGACATAGCAGTTCACACAATACAATAAGCTGTAACGTAATGAACAAGTACAATGAGACCGCCCATAAAACACAGCCACAACAAAGAAGGAAGCTATATGAATGCACAAAACTCCCACTTTGAGAGCACTCTTCTTGAGTATAGCGATCTTATTGTCGATATTCCCAACTATCCTGTCGACCAAGTAACCTTTAAAGACATCACCCCACTTATGGGCGACCCCCTAGCTTTTAGGGCAGCTGTTGACGCGATCACATCCCATTTTTGCGATAGAACCATCACTAAAGTACTTGGCGCTGAAGCACGTGGTTTTATTATGGGTGCTCCTGTTGCGTATGCTTTAGGTGCTGGTTTTGTGCCAGCACCTAAAGCCAGGAAAACTCCCTCGTGAAACCTTTGATCAAACCTATGATCTAGAATATGGACAAGCAACTATTCAAATTCATCAGGATGCAATTCACGCTAATGATCGTATCCTTATTGTTGATGATCTGCTCGCTACAGGCGGAACAGCATTGGCTCAAGCAGAACTTGTGCAGCGCAGTGGCGCTACCTTAGCGGGAATGGGCTTCTTAATGGAACTTGCCTATCTCGAGCCGCGCAAAACTATTACTACTCATCTCAATACTGATATCGATATATATTCAGCCATCATTGTTGAGAAATAGCCAATACATCCTCGGGCAACAACGTAATAATCGTAGTAAAAAGCTCATGGGCGTTGAGGGGTTTAGCTACATGAGCATTCATACCTGCCTCAAAAGCCCTTTGTCTATCCTCTTCAAACGCGTCTGCCGTAAGAGCGATAATAGGAATATTGGCACACTGTTTATTGTCGAGAGATCGGATCATACGTGCGGCATCATGCCCTCCCATAATAGGCATCTGAGCGTCCATTAAGATAAGAGCATACGTGGAAGGATCAGCAGTTTTCATTGCATCAACCGCTGCTTTGCCATCCTTGACCCACGTGATCTTAAAACCCTTGTCCTCCAAAAGACCCGTAACAATCATGGCATTCAATTCATTATCTTCCGCAAGCAACAACGGCACCGTAACACCGGGGATCATGCACTCATTATCAAGAATATTCTGCTTCAAGGTTGAAATATCGCGAGGATCAAGTCCGTATGATGACGTCTCCACCCACTTATTCTCTTTAGAACAAGAAGACCTATCAGATGGCGTGTCTGTTTCTTTGGTATCAATAAGACTATCAACATCATTCTCTAACTTTGAAGATTCGTCTCGTGCACCTACTCTAAAATGTGCTTCACTAAGAGCACGCGCTGCCGCAGCAGTATCTTGCGCATCTCCCCGCATGCTGTCCTCTTCAGATGCATTAGCATGCTCGCACTCCAATAAAGTATCCTCTGAATCTTGAGTATCCATAAATTTCATAGGAATTGATACGATAAAGGTGGTTCCTACACCAAGCTCACTGGAAACTTCTATAGTGCCCTGCATCATCTCAACCAGACTTTTTGTGATAGCCAAACCAAGACCGGTACCTTGAATACGTGAAATCGTAGTATTTCTTTCTCTACTAAAAGCATCAAATATCTCAGGGAGATATTCTTCGTTCATGCCAATGCCGGTATCACGCACAGTAAAACGATACCTTGCACCTTCTTGCACTGACTGGGGCAGTGATTGCTCCTCGCCCACGTTTTCTTGATTAAGAACATCATTTACATCAAGCGCCTGTTCTTCAACGGAAAAATAAATATGGCCGCCTGGCTCGGTGTACTTAATGGCATTTCCTACAATATTAAGAAGAATCTGATTAAGACGTAGAGGGTCAATATGGATCAGGGTGTGGGTTACCTGAATGTGCGACTCGAGAAGAAGGCCTTTTCTCTCAGCCTGATCAGACACCATTACAAGAAGTTCATTAAGAACAATAGCAAGATCACAGTCGTAATAGCGAAGCTGAATTTTCCCATGTTCAATTTTGGACATATCAAGAATATCGTTTATGAGGCTCAAAAGATGGTTAGATGATGACTCAATTTTCCCAAGATAATCAGCAACGCGCTCTTTTTCATCAATATGGTCGCGGGCAAGCGTGGTAAACCCGATGATTGCATTCATAGGAGTACGAATATCGTGACTCATATTAGAGAGAAACTCCGTCTTTGCCCTACTTGCCTGCTCAGCTTTATCACGCGCAAGTTCAAGCTTTTTATTGACGGCGCTCTGCTGTTGAATAATCTTCTCGTCAGCACGTGAACGAATGACACCCGTTACGACATATGCCATACAAACAACCAGGAGCACCGCAACTACGGTGAAATAGCCCATCGTGATAAAAAGATAACTTCCCTCATTTTTACTCAGCACATCAGTAGGAACAAATAATAAGAGGGAATCGTTACCCACTCCGGTAATAGCTACGTAGTAATTCGTCCCATCGCCATTAACAAATTCCATGCACTCAGTTTTTTGTTGAGCAATTGCTTCTTGTAAGACTTGCGCATTGCCACCCTTAAGGAACCGATAGCCCGATAATGTTGTCATAATATTGGCATCAGGAATGAAGCGCTGTCCAAAAGTGTATTGGTAAATGCGCTCGTTTTCAGGAGAAACAATATAAGTCATGCATTCTGAACCAAACCCATCAACGGTCATCATGTCTTGCACGATCTTCATATTGCTTGCAATGGCAACTGCCTCAATCTTTGTCCCTGTTTCTTCGATAATGCAAGGATTGTCCATCTGATGCATCATGAGCATATAGGTATTGATTGGGTCATACGGAAGTGACGTGATAAGACATACGTCTGTTTTGCTATTAAGAACACCTCCGTCAAGCGTCCATATACCACTATGTCCATCTGATGCGTAATACTTTCCCTCGTTATCAAGAACTAAAAACAGGGAACCCTCTTGCTGCGCAGAATTTTGCAGGGATTCCAATCGTTCGAAAAGCGTATCGAATGTTGGAAGGGGTGTTTGCTCTAGATAAGCACTCCCGATTGAAGCGCTTTCAAGACCAACGTCCATCACAGTGTCAATTTGATCAGCAACCTTACTGGTAATCTCAGTCAGATGCGCACTGCGTTCTGCAAATAATTCGTCTTGTGTCGATTGGTAGTATATAAACGTAGCAAAAATGACGAGCGCAAGTACGACAACCCCCGCGATAAGCGTTTCTGGTTCGAAAATGAGCTTATAGAGCGGCGTGTGTGGGTTTACCACACGATCAGAAGCACTTTCATCGTGGTTGTGGTCACGGTTATATGGACGCTTTTGCTTAGTCATAGAGACAAATCCGACTTACCACTGCTTTTCCGTAAGAATGTAATAAATAAGCCAATACGCGCTCAAGACCGTATTGGCTTATAATTCATCATCATATAACAATCAACTCAGCAGAGGAGTTGATTATTACTTGTTAATGTTTTGTTACATTTCCTACTCGCACACTATGCTTATTGAGCATCAAGCGCTTGAGCAAATCGCGCATTCAACAGTCCCTCAGCTTGTTGTGCGGCAGTTTCTACTGGAACATCATCAAGCACAATGGCTCGAAACATTTCTTCTATGACACCTGAACTCGCAAGAATGCCAGCTTGCAAGTTGGCGCCATGCTCGAATCCAAGCGCATTACCCGAAAGCACCGCATTCTCAATCACGGTTTCTTCGCGCATAAATTGCTTGCGTACATCGTTGCTTTGATACATCTCAGTATTGGCAATATCTTTAATAGCAGGAATCATGCCAACGGGAACCGAATCAATAAAGGTCATATAATTATCATCTTCATAAAGAAAGGTAAGAAATGCTTCTGCTGCCTCTTGATTTTGGGTTGAAGCATACATAACCAATGGAATTTGTGTCACAATACCAGAACCTGCGGAAGCTCCTGTTTGCTTAAAAGGAAACTCAACACAAGAAATTGACTCCAAGAGATCAGGCCGATTGTTTTTTATACCTGTTATATGAAATCCTGAATTTACGTCAAAGGCAGTCACTCCATCATAAAAATGTTGAGAGCGCTCTTCGACCGTATCGTCATAAAAATCAGGAGATGAACAACTACGATAAATATCAGCCCAATACGCTATACCTTCAAGAGCAACATCAGAGGTTAAATTTGCTTTTAGGTCCTCGGTAAGAAGACTCTCCCCTTTGCTTCTCATATATACATGAAGATCAATAGTGGCAAGATGGTCACGTGGACTCAATGCTGCAGCGTATCCATACACACCCTTTTCAGGATCAGTAAGCGCTTTAGCCGCAGCAGCAAACTCTTCCCACGTCTCAGGAACCGCAAGATTAGCATCCTGAAGTAAGTCGCTTCGATACCACAGCACAAATGCATGCGAATAATAAGGAAGACCATAAATATCTTGACCATGAGAGAGCTCTGTTAAAACATTATCAGCAAATCGCTGTTTTCCAATACCGTCAATAACGCTATTGACAGGCTGTAAAATGCCAGCATCTACCAATTCTTCAACTTCATAAATGTTGCACGCAGTACTAATATCAGGCAGGTCGCCCGTTTCAGCACCACTACGCCAACGCTCTTTAAAATCAGTCCAAGTAAAAGCCTCAGCATTAACGGTAACATTGGGGTATGCTTGCTCGAAACGTGCAATTATTTGATCAAGAGCATCAAGACGCGCGCCTTGAGTAAAACCGTGCCAAAAGGTCACACTACCCTGCACTTCTGTATTGCGTTCTTCGTCCTGCTTTTCGCTTTCTGAACACGCCGCAAATACGCACAAAACGGCCACAAGCAAAATAGCCATGATTACTTTTTTCAAAGTAACCTCCTTCTCAAGCACGTGTATAGTAACGCAAAAAACAAGAGTGACCAGCGCAAATATTGTAATAAGTTATCTTTATCGACAAGATCCATGAGTTAAGACACTTTTGATTATTAAAAGCATTGATTTTTATGCGTTAAAAGAATAATTGCTTCATAATAGAAAGCTACCCTTACGAGAGGATATCTATGAAAGTTCTTGTGGTAAACGCTGGTAGCTCATCACTCAAATGCCAACTCATTGAAACAGATGGCAAGATGTGTCACATGAAGGCTCTTGCAGAAAAAATTGGTTCAGCTGACGCCTCTATAACTATTGAGTTTCCACCCCATGAAAAGAAACGCTACGACATTCCTTATGCGACCATAGAGCAAGCGCTTATTTTTCTCTTTGATGCGCTTACAGAACATTCTGATTCGCCTCTTGCTTCATTAGATGAAATTGATGCCATTGGCAATCGCATCGTATCAGGTGGCGAATACTTTACTCACTCGATCTTAATAGACGATGATGCACTCGCAAAAATCGAAGCTTGCAATCCTCTTGCTCCCCTGCACAACCCACCGGCAACCGCCTGCATTACCTATATGAAAAAGCGTCTGCCTAAGGTAGCGCAGGCAGCCGTTTTTGATACCGCCTTCCACCAAACAATGCCACCTAAAGCGTTCATGTACCCGCTCCCTATGCGTTATTACACCGATCATCGCATTCGTCGCTATGGCGCACACGGAACAAGCCATCGCTACGCCGCTCAACAAGCGGCAAACCTTCTTAATCGCCCTTTGGAAAATATGGGCATCATTACCTGCCATTTAGGCAATGGTGGATCAATCACCGCCGTAAACCATGGCGAATCTATTGACACGACCATGGGATTTACTCCTCTTGAAGGCTTAATGATGGGAACTCGATCAGGTTCAATTGATCCTGCTATCATCACGTATATCATGCGCAATGAAAACATCAGCTATGATGAAATGGATCGCATTCTTAACAACGAATCAGGCATCCTCGGTATATCAGGCGTAGGAAGCGATATGCGTGAAGTCCTTGCCGCTGCCAAACAGGGAAACCAGCACGCTGCTCTCGCAATTGATATGTATGTATACCGAGTACAAAAAGCAATTGGTCAATACTATGCAATCATGACCGTTACTGATGCTGTTGTAATGACAGCGGGTATTGGGGAGAACTCTGCTGAATTACGAGAGCGAATCTTTTCCGGCCTTGCTCACATGGGCATGATTCTTGATAAAGAGAAAAACGATTTTACGGGAGATCTCGGAACCGATCGCATTGTTTCTATTGACGATAGCCCTATCAAAATCTGCGTCATTACCACCGACGAAGAAGTTCGTATTGCGCGTGAGACACACGCACTCGTTACGGGAGAGGATGTTCATTTTTAATGGATTTTTCTACCACTCAACACCATCATCTTGAACAGAACGAGACCTCCTCTCAGGAAGTCCCACAGGACGCAACTGAGCCGACTACTCACGAATACGACTCAATTTATACAGAAGAGCAAGAGCATCTTACCCAAACATATACCAAGCTTGAAACTATTGGCAAAACACTTTTGGCAAAGCTCACCAAAATTGAAGCTGACGCAGCTGACACTAAAAGAATTATGGCTGATGAGCTCACCTCAAACTTTGCCACCTATGATGATGCCATCGAAACCTACGCTGATATAGCGAGCATGAATCGGATCATCGATGGCTATAATCTTGCCTACGAAAATGAATGTGAAAAACTTGGTCGTGTTGAAGCACTATTGCGCGAACCCTATTTTGCAAAAATCGTATTCACGCTTACCAACACATCGCAGCAAACACAAGAACCAAAAGAATTCTATATCGGACAAGTAGGCATATCTGACGAAAACTACAAACGTCTTATAGTTGACTGGCGCTCCCCCCTTGCGGAGGTCTATTACAACCAAGACAATGGCCCGACATCCTATGTTGCCAATGGACGTGTTATCCCTGTTGATCTTAAACTACGTCGACAGTTCGAAATCAACGGTTCAACATTACTTGGTTATTTTGATACCACTATCGCCATTCAGGATTCGCTGCTGCTTGCCTCACTCAATAAGCATCGCTCTGCTCACATGCAAGCTATTACTTCTACTATCCAAAAAGAACAAAACAAAGCTGTACGACACAAGGATGTAGAAGCACTTTTAATTCAAGGTATTGCGGGCAGTGGCAAAACGAGTGTTTTGTTGCAACGTATTGCCTATCTGTTCTACCAAAACCGAGACACCCTTAAACCAGAAGAGGTTGTCTTGCTCTCACCTAACCCCGTTTTTAGTCACTATATCACTAACGTACTTCCCGACTTAGGAGAAAAGAATCCCCCTACGTTTACCTGGGAAGA
Organism: uncultured bacterium; assembly: GCA_905215035.1. Classification (GTDB taxonomy): domain Bacteria; phylum Actinomycetota; class Coriobacteriia; order Coriobacteriales; family Eggerthellaceae; genus Anaerotardibacter. The sequence goes on along the minus strand of CAJMOJ010000035.1, from coordinate 9,663 downwards.
ATTCGTAACCAACCATGTCCCTACCGGCACAGTTCCCCTTGATAAAACATCATCGCTTGCTGATTTTGAAACACTCGATACAGCACTTGAATCCTTTACCATAAAGGATTTTCGTGAAATCAAATCACAAGGTGTTCGCTTCTTTACCCCACAACAAATTGCAAGCATTCAAGCCAAATACAAGCACATCCAATCAGCACCCCACCTGATTACTCTCATCCAAGAAGAACTTTTACATCGCTTTGAAAATCGACTTAAATCGCTTGCAACCCAAGAAGATGTTCAAGAAGAACTCTTGGCGCTTCCCACCAATGAGCAAGTTCGTCTCTTTAGGGAAACTATTACAACCGAAGATCAAGACACACTTGCCTCTCATGCCCGATCATATCTACAGGATAAATTTGCTCAGGTACGACGCGATATCGTACAAAATAACTGGGTTCGTATAGAGCGTATTGGGACAAGAATTTTGCAGCAAAGCGCTCTCACGACCGAAGAATGGCTCTATTGCAAAATCGCGGTAACAGGACTTACCGACCCATCAATCAAATACCTTATGATCGACGAAGCGCAAGATTATACTCAAGCACAACTAACTATTCTTGCTCGATATTACAAAAAAGCGCACCTCATTTTCTTGGGAGACCAAAATCAGGCTATCACGCCACATAGTTCCACCTTTGAAGAGATTGCACACGTTGCTCACCGTGAGCGTAACGAGGTTGCTCATTGTAGCCTCATGACAAGCTATCGCTCCACCCCAGAAATCACCGCGCTTTTTGCCAAACTTGCAAATCCTGAGGAGCGGATGCAAATTACTTCTATTCAGCGTGATGCTCCTAAGCCAGAAATTATTGTCTGCCCATCTCAAGAACTCTATCAAGAGCGCTTACGAGAAGCAGGAGCGCTTCTTCAAGCCGAATCAGCTAATTCCCTCTCGGCCATCATTACCACCACGCAAGAACAGGCTCGCCACCTCACACGTTTTTATGAGCAAGAAGAAAACGCTTCTTTGGGCAATCTCAAGCATGTTGGCCCATTCACGTTAATAGATGAAAAACAAATGCTTCCCGATGTCGGCGTAGTTATTTTGCCTCTTGATTTAGCTAAGGGTCTAGAATTTGATCATGTTCTGATTGCTGACGCATCGGCAATCAATTTTGATACATCAGACCTCTCACGAAGACGTCTTTACACAGCCATATCGCGCGCAACACGCGATATCACTATACTCTCCCAAGGACCCCTAAGTTCTCTTCTTTTAGAATAGGACCTATGCAAACATTGCACGTTAGCACCTGCATCTTACCTTGAAATAGCTGTCATCTTGTTTGTGCCTGCGCTATCATGTGAGACAGTATCATTACCCTCAGATAAAGGACATTACCTATGAGCGACTGCCTTTTTTGTAAGATTGTTTCTGGAGAAATCCCTTCAAACATCGTGTATGAAGACGAATATTGTATTGCTTTTGACGACATTGAGCCTGAAGCTCCGGTACATACCCTTATTGTTCCCAAAACTCATTATTGCGATCTTCAAGATGATGTGCCCAGCGATTTACTGGGGCACCTTTTTTCTATCGCACCTGAAGTGGCAAAAATTAAGGGAGTCTATGAATCAGGTTATCGCACGGTAATCAATACCGGCCCCGACTCTGCACAAACCGTCCCTCATCTCCATGTACATATGCTGGGTGGTATCAAAATGGGACGTTTTACTTTTGAAAACTCTGCCCGTAATGATAATTAAGAAAAATTAGAAATGCGTTGCACAAATTGAGCATGCACTTCTTTGCGGCGTGCTTGACTTACCGGTACAATATCGCCCGATTTAAGATGGAGTCCCTCATTATTAAGGCGAACCGCATGGGCAAAATTCACGACGAATGATTTATGACACTGACAGAATTCGCGCGGCAAGAGCGGAAGAAAATCTCGCAATGACGCATAAAGCTCAACTGATCCTTCCGTCGTCGCAATGTAAACCTTGCGGCGGCGGGACTCAATGTATTTAATATTACGAGGCTCAAGACGGATCAAGTTTCCATTAACTTTAACGCCTAATGGCTCAGCGCGATATGCCTCAACATGATCAATTGCACGCGAAAGAGCAAATGCAAAATCTTCTGTGGCATAGGGGCGAACAAGATACGAAACGTGCTCCGTTCGATACACGGCCGTACAATAATCCGCGGAATTTGCAATATAGACGATACGCGAGGCGTTAAGCGCATCGATTCCCTCATCAAAAAAGCGCTGCACCAGTTCAATACCGTTGTCAGACTCGCCCTCAAGCTCAATACTCATAAAGACAATGTCAGGATCCCCGACCTCGTCTAAGTATTGTCTTATTCCTTCTTCTCCGTTGCATGTGCTAACAGAAAGCTGATCAGCAACAGAGCTCGCTTCGAGTGCTTGCACAACCTGTGCAAGTGATTCATGTTGATTATCTACAACAAGAACACCATACATACGTCTGGCAACCTCTCTACCCGTCACATGAGAATACGTTATGCGTTAGTAGTAATTTCTAGCACATTAACAGCACTTTCACAAGATTTAGGACCCTTTTTGAGGTTTATCGTGTTCTATTTTGAGTAGTGCAAGACCATCACATAACTATCTATTATTTGGGTAACATCTTGTCAAGAAATAGCTTCTGTATTCGTTTTTTTCTCTCAAACGGAGCACTATAACTATGAACTTAGTATGAGTTTGTAGGCATTACTTTTTCTTGATCAAAGGAGAGCGAATTATGAAAAAAACTGTTGCTCTTGTTTTAGCTGACGGGTTTGAAACCATTGAGGTAATGGCGCCACTCGATGCCTTGCGTCGAGGCGGTGTAGACGTTACCACCATTTCTATCATGGATGGCGATCAGGTTATTAGCGGTCAGAACATCATGGTTTGCGCTGACAAGCAACTCAATGATGTTGATTTGCTTTCATACGATATGCTTATTGTTCCTGGTGGTAGTCAAGGCGTAGAGAATCTTTCCCACTGCAAACCTTTCATGGAAGCGCTTCGCACTTTTATGGATGAAGATAAACTTGTTGGTGCAATTTGCGCAGGCCCCACACTCTTAGCTGATCTCCATGTTCTTGATGGACGCATTGCTACGTGTTATCCCGGCGCACAAACAAACTTCCCCAAGAACACCTATCAGGCTCCTTTAGGAGTATATGTTGATAAAAACCTTATTACCGCAAGCGGACCTGGTCAGGCTCTCTCATTTGGCCTTACTCTTCTTGAGATTATCAAGGGCAAAGAAATTGCTGACACTGTTGCAGATGGCCTTCTTACCACCTACTAGTTTTTCTTGGTCATAAACGTCTCATTAAGCACCTCTGCCGTACGTCCCACGAAACTTTATAGGGCGTACGGCAGATACGTTTTGTACTAATCTTGCTTGTGGCGCACTTCTTACCTACTTACCTGCCGCACTTATTTATTAACCGCCTTACGCACGTTACGCACATATAATTCAAGCACTAAATCAGCAACTCCATTAATAAAAAGAAAGATGCCTAAAAAGAATACCAACATAGCGCTTGTCTCAAACGGATTTACGAGAACAATAACACCGGCAAGCGCTACGACAACTCCTACTATAAGTCCAATAGTCCACGATTTTCCACTTTTACTATATTGGCGTAACTCAACTGAACGCACCGCATTGACAACACCGCAAAGTACCAAAATAACTCCAAGTACAATTGAGAAAAAACTTGCAATTATCTGAGGAAACAAGAAAACTAAAAGCGCCAAAATAAGATAAAACACGCCAACCGCTAAAACGCCTGTCGGTCTATTAATGTCTTCCTTAATGCGAAAATAGCTCATTAATGATGCAAGACCCGAAAGCAAAAACAAAGCACCCACAAGATAAATAATCGTAACAATGGTTGCTCCCGGCCAAAAAGCTATAAAAAGTCCGAGTGCTATAAAAAGAATGGCCTGCATCAGGCCGTTTGATTTAATGATATTAAGCAACGATTCCATCAAGCTCATCTCCTTTACCATTTATCTCCTTTACCGTCTTTCAATATCATCTTATCAACCCACACTATCCCCTTTTATTTTCTTGACCCGTTTGTGTAACGAGCGTTTTCGGTTTGCTACGAATTGGTGATATTACAGGCGCTCAACAAAACCAATACAAGAGGTAACCACGCATACAACAACGTCACTTTCTTCACATTTGGTTTTTAGGATGAAATCTAACGATAAAAGTAAGGTATACCGAAAAAAGGAGATCCTATGGCACCCGAACTGAATGAATCAAACTTTACGTCTACTATCGAAAAGGAACCGGTTGTATTGGTTGAGTTTTTTGCGACCTGGTGTCCTCACTGCCAACGCATGCAACCTCTTATTGATGAGCTTGCTAAAAGTGGTACGGTACCGGTATATCAGGTTGATGTCGACCAATCGCCTGACTTAGCAGCGGTGTATGCGCCTAAGGCATATCCAACCTTTGTTCTTTTTGTAAAGGGAGAAGCCTACAATTCACTTGTAGGAGAACAAAATCTCGAAGCTCTTCAGAACTTCATTACGCATCACTAAGCCATACTTAAGCCATAATGGTTAAGTCAGACCCTATGAGAGTGAGAGCTCTACCAAACCTTGTCTCCACACAGCAATCCCCCGTGACAATCTCCCAAGTTAACCTAGGTTTAGCTTTATTGACAGAATCTTCATAAAAAAGCTGTTATATGGAGATTCTGTCATCTTTCTGTCAACTAACCGTGATAATCCTGAAAAAACCTTGTCCTTCCTTTCTTGATCTCGATAGGCTTGAGAAGCATTTTGTAGTCGAGGTTAGGAAGTTTATTTGGTTTTAACAAGCAATGTTAAGCCCTTACTTATTACGCTCACACTTTTTATTACGCTAGTTTTCGGGTTAACAGTAAGCACGAATACTGCAAATGCAACGGAAAGTACCGATGAGTCAGCCACGCAAGCATTAGAAACACATTCTTTGCTATCTGACTCAGACAGAGCCTCAGTATCAGAGATCTTTGGAGGAATTTCTCATCATATCTCTGAAGTAGCCGAACATGCTGCACAAGAACAAATCTATCATGAAAAGATAGACTCTTTGCTTACTGAAGCTCAATCACACCAAGGCACGCCGTATCGATACGGCGGCACCACACCGAATGGTTTTGATTGTTCGGGTTTTGTTCAATATGTATATAAAACCGCACTTGGCATTAACCTGCCCCGCACGACCTACCAACAAGGTGCCTGCGGAACGGCGGTATCATTACAAGATCTTAAAGAAGGTGACTTACTTTTTTGGGGGTCATCCCCCACCTCAAGCTACCATGTAGCAATTTATATGGGCAACGGGATGTATATTCATGCACCTCATTCAGGAGATGTTGTGCGAATTCAATCAATGGATTATTACATGCCAAACTCTGCTAAACGTCTCATTACTTCATAAGAGATTCAGCTCTTATATCAGACGCACGCAGTAAATACTATTTGAGCGTAACAAGAAAGCACTTGGTCACTGCATCAAGTGCTTTCTTTTATGCAGACATAAACATCTAAAACGCTTTAATATAAATCATTACGCACATGCTCTAATATTGGCATAGCACTTCGTGCTTCTTGCACTTCTTGCGTATCAATCGTGGCAACAATAAGATCCATGATAGGGCCGCCCTCTTCTATTACATCACCAAACGGATTAACTACCATGGAGCGCCCGATGTAACCAGAATCACATCGCGATAAGCCCACAACAAAGAATTCATTTTCAATAGCACGCGCTCGCAAAAGCGCCTTCCAGTGATCAACCTTGCGAGGACCATCGAGCCAGGCTGCGGTATAAATCATTACATCGCAACCGCGCAGTGCAGCCTGACGTGCCAATTCAGGAAAACGCAAGTCATAACAAATTCCTATTCCGAGAGTTCCAAAAGGTGTTTCTATAGGCTCAAATAAAGATTCACCCGGAGTAATGCGATCGGACTCTTGTATGGTCTCGGTATCAAAAAGATGCGTCTTTCGATAACTTGCCTGCACCACTCCTTCTGCATCAACTAAAACCGCCGTATTATAGGGTTGTTGATGGTCAGGAGCTTCTTCAAGCATGGTATATAAAATCCACACAGAATAGCGTTTCGCATAGTCTGCAATCGCCTGCGAAAAAGCACCGCCGATTGGCTCTGCAACTGCACAATACTCTTCGGGAGTTTTTTCAAACGGCGTCATAAGTGCTTCAGGAAATACCAACAAATCAACCCCATACATGCGTGCTTGCTCAGCATAGCGTTTAACCATGCCGATCACATCTCCATCTTTGGGATGTGTTGTTTGTGCTAACCCTAATTCAAAACTCATAACGCTCATCCTCCAAACCACGCTACTTGAGCAGTCTTTTTTTCTTGGCAATGATACAATAGCGCGCACTTATTAACAGCTTAAGTCTTTTACCATAGGGAGCTCTTGTGACAAAGCCAGCAAAACGCACGCAACGCCTATCAACAATTAAGCGAACCCTCCATTACTTTTGGCAAATCACTAAACTAAAGCCCGCTCCCGCTCTCTTAGGTATTATATCCACCATTGGGTTTGTAGGCCTGTTAACCTATGCCAATACTTATGTCATGAGCCTTATTGTCGATCGCATTCAAGTTGGACCTGTTGAGCCTGATCAGGTCTGGGAAGTATTTGGCCCTTATATTATTGCGCTCATCGTTGTTAATATCGTAGGACAGGCATGCTCTAAGCTCCAAGATTATGCCATCTTTAAATTAGAAATCAATGGAAACTACAATCTAGCTCGCCTCTGCTTTGACACGCTCTCTAATCAATCAATGACATTCCACACCAATCGTATGGGCGGCTCTTTGGTAACACAAACCACTAAGTTTATGACCGCCTATTCTCTTCTGGTAGAAACAAGCCTTTTGTCATTACTACCCACAGTAATTGCAATAGTGTGCACGATTGGCATTCTTGCACCAATCGTACCAGGCTATGTCATTATCTTGTCATGCATGCTTGTTGTCTATATTGCGGTAGCCTACATCATGTATCGCAAGATTCTTCCGCTCTCTGCCAACGCAGCCTCAGCTCAAAACAGGCTTTCTGGCATTTTATCTGACGCAGTAACTAATATTTTGGCCGTCAAAACCTATGGTCGCGAGGATTACGAACGCGCACTTTTCACTACCGCAGATCATGATGCAATGGTGGCAGAATCAATCAGCATGCGGGCCACTATCAAGCGTGGCATTATGACTTCAAGCATTATTGTGATTATCATGAGTGTAGTTTCAGTTTTCACTGCAGGTGGCAATGCATGGTTTGGCATTAGCGCAGGAACACTCGTTATGATGTTTACCTATACCTACAATCTGACTATGCGTTTCAATATGATCAATTCAATGCTTCAACGCCTCAATAAGGTCTTTGGCGATGCAGCTGAGATGACCCGTATTCTTGATGAACCACGTCTTGTTGCTGACATTGAAGACGCAAAACCACTCCGTGTTACACAAGGTGAAATCAATTTTGTTGATCTAGGATTTTCTTATACCGATGGGGGTATCAACACCCCTGTCTTTGACGGGCTTAATCTTCATATTCCCGCAGGACAACGCATTGGTCTTGTCGGACATTCAGGATCAGGAAAAACAACCCTCACTAAACTTCTTTTGCGCCTTTCTGATATCCAGCAAGGACAAGTTCTCGTAGATGGTCAAGATATTTCACAATGCTGTCAACAAAGCCTTCGCCAACAAATAGCGTATGTTCCTCAAGAAGCGCTTCTTTTTCACCGCAGTATCAAAGAAAACATCGCCTATGGCAAACCCCACGCAACCGATGAGGAAATCATACAAGCAGCAATTAAGGCTAATGCCTATGACTTCATTCAGCAACTCCCCCATGGCATGAACACCATGGTAGGTGAACGCGGTATTAAATTATCAGGTGGTCAGCGTCAACGCATTGCTATTGCACGCGCCATTTTGGCTGATGCTCCTATCCTTGTTCTTGACGAAGCAACAAGCGCACTTGATTCAGAGAGTGAGGCACTTGTTCAAGATGCTCTTGCCACGCTTATGGAAGGGCGTACCGCCATTGTTGTAGCTCATCGCCTCTCTACTGTCGCATCCCTTGATCGCATTGTTGTTCTTTCAGAAGGGGCTCTTATCGAAGAAGGTACCCACACCGAGCTCATCCATGCTGGTGGTGAATATGCGCATCTTTGGGATCGTCAAACGGGAGCATTTCTTGAAGCATAAATGAATTATCTGCGGATACAATCTTTCAATTTGGCAACAGCCTCGGCACTGTCCCCTCTCTTTAAAAATACCTTTCTACAATCGGGGACAAAGCCCGCTTATCCTAAAGGAATTTTATGTCTGCCTCTGCAGCTGCACTCGATGTCGCGCGTAGTATTGCTAGTTATCTCCATCCTACTGTTGCCATTATTACGGGAGCCTCATCAGGTATGGGCAAAGAATTTGCTCGCCAAATAGACAAAAAGGGCATTGTCGAAGAAATCTGGCTTATTGCACGTAATGAATCAGCGCTCAAAGAAGTAGCAGCATCTCTTACAACTCGAGCTGTATGTATTCCCCTTGATCTTACTAACCCAAAGGCCGTTGACGTCATACAGCACAAACTCATTGATATGCACCCTGAGGTCCTCTATCTTATTAACGCTGCTGGTTTTGGAAAGTTTGGCGATTGGCGTCACATATCCAATCATGACGCCAGCAGCATGATTGAGCTTAATTGTCGCGCTCTTGTTGCCTTTACACGAGCAGTGCTTCCTTATATGCATCGAGGTGCACATATTTTACAACTCGCATCGTGCGCAGCTTTTACGCCGCTTCCTCATATGAATGTTTACGCAGCCACTAAAGCGTTTGTATTAAGCTACACTCGCGCTCTTCGTTTTGAGCTTCACGGAAGCGGTATTGCCATAACGGCTGTATGCCCTGCCTGGGTTAAAACTGGTTTTGAAAAAGTGGCGCGTGATTCAGGAGCATCCCACGACGTTGCCCACTTATTGTTTCCTCAAAAGGCATCCACGGTCGTTACTCTTGCTCTTTTAGCCAACCGACTCCACTTTGCTGTTGCATGTTGTGGGTTTAAGTCTTTAGGTCTGCGCATTGTTGGCAAGTTTTTGCCCCACTGCATCACTATGGCCGCTTGGGAAGGCTTGCGTCGCTTATAAGCACATAGATTTACGTATCTTCTATGTTTAGATGTTTAGGTTTCCCAGAACAGTTATCCTTGCGCTGACAATCCCAGAGAAAAAGTCTAAATCCGTATACAGATTCGTATAGATCTAAAAAGGCTCTCTCATCACGAGCTTGTTTCAAGCTAGGATAGAAACATACTTAAAGAGACACTCTTATCCACAAAACTTTGGAGCTTTTCCTCAGAGCTTTTTCTAAGGACTTAGCTCACGATCACCATAAGGAATGAAGTACTATGAACGACTCACAACAACATCTGCAACAAACCACTTCATCTTTCTCCGCATCCTTGCCTGATCAATTTTCTTCATCCTCACCACAAAAGAATTCTTCGCAAGAAGTCGCTCTTGGTACACCAACTATCCCCAGCCCTATTCCCGGCTTCCCGGATTTTGGCCACATTCCCCTTGCCGGCATTCACAATGCAC
>CAJMOJ010000034.1 GCA_905215035.1 uncultured bacterium | reverse complement strand
GGCAATATTGGTTTATCAGAAGAAGATTTTGATCTTTCTGAATCAGTTGAGAGTCTCTTAAGTATTATCACACCACAGGTTAATGCAAAGCATCAAAACCTCAAAGTGGATATTGCCGACATTGAACACGAGCATGTTGTAGGTGATCCTATGCGTCTACAGCAAGTGTTTGTCAATATTATGGGTAATTCCATTAAGTTCACTCCTGAAGGTGGATTGGTATCCCTTCATATTCGTGAGCTTCCGAGCCGCCTTCCCGGTAGTGCCTGCTATGAATTTACCTTTAGCGACACTGGATGTGGCATGAGTGAAGAGTTTGTTAAGCGTGTGTTTGAGCCGTTTTCGCGTGCTAATGATTCTCGTGTTACTAAGGTTGAAGGAACAGGCCTTGGCATGTCGATCGTCAAAAATGTTGTGTCGCTTATGAACGGCACTATTGATGTTAAATCGACGCTCGGAGAAGGAACGCAGTTTACGGTTATTGTTCAACTTAAATTGCAAGACCGCCACCATGAAGATGTGGCCGAACTTGCTGATTTACGTGTCTTAGTCGCTGATGATGAACTCACTACGTGTGAAAGTGCTGTTGATATGTTGAACAGTCTCGGCATGAAAGCAGAGTATGTTTTATCAGGCGATGAGGCATGTGAGTATGTGAAAACTGCCCATGATCAGGGTAACGACTATAACGTTATTATTTTGGATTGGAAAATGCCGGGCAAAAGCGGTCTTGAGGCAGCGCGCGTCATTAGGGATATTGTCCCAGAAGGACTACCTATTATTATTCTTTCTGCTTATGACTGGAGCGCTATTGAGCAAGAAGCGCGTCAAGTGGGCATTGACGCTTTTATCTCAAAGCCACTTTTCCGTTCTCGTCTTGTTTCAACCTTGCAAGATCTTTTGTCTGAGTATGGTTCAGACGAGGGCATGAGTGATTCAAAATCACTTGAGTTGTGCGCGTATGAGGGACATCGTATTCTGCTCACCGAAGATAATGAACTGGCTGCTGGTATTGCACAGGATATTTTGGGTATGACAGGTGCCGAGGTTGATCATGCTGAGAATGGCAAGCGGTCCCTCGATATGTTGTTAGAGCATGAGCCGGGTTATTACGATATGGTATTTATGGATATCCAAATGCCTATTATGAATGGATATGAAGCTGCACGAGCTATTCGTGCAGCGGCGCAGGATGGCCGACCGGATCTTGCGGATATTCCTATTGTTGCGCTTACTGCTGATGCCTTTACTGAAGACATGCAGCGGGCAAAAGACGCAGGCATGAATGATCATATGTCTAAGCCGCTTGAGATTCCCGTATTAATTAAAATGCTCAACACATGGATGCCTTCTCGGTCAGAATAGGGGTATCTAAGTCTGAGCTAAGTATGCAAGATGTAACATTTTCAACTTTTTTCGGAACAAACCAAGATTGTAATTTACTAAAGTAATACATGCAGGAGATGCTTCATATGAGGTTATCTATCGGGCATGATTCATTCGGGCAAAAAGTATGAAGGCTCTTGCAGGTATTTGCAATCAGGCTTGTTCCTATATGCGCGCGAGTATAGAAACAGGCCTGATTATTTTTTATGTAATTCCTTCTTAAAGCTGTTTGTCTCATACAAGGCGCATCAGGTTTATTGGTGACGTGCTATATAATGTAGATCACTAATCGTAGGTCGCTGATCACGTATGATTCAAGAGGGCTTTATTGTTTAGGGTAGCAAGGAAAGACAAAGTGCTTGGGCACGCAATGTATGCAATAAAAGGCATCATGGTACTTTTCTTGCTTTGCGTTTTTGTCCTTTCTGGCTGCGGAGGTGGCGGAGGGTCTGATGCGGCGTCTTCTACATCAGGACCATCGTTTCAAGCGCCAGCTACGTCTGCAACGGCTCAATTTTCAAAGGCAGTTGTGAGCGGTCGTGGTGCCGCTATTGATACCTCATCAGTTGCTGATGGATATGTTGCAGCAGAAGCAACAAGTTCATCACGCCTCAAATTTCAAGTCACTAAAGGAGACGTAAGCTATAACTACGATATGCCCAATAACGGCACGCCAGTTGTGTGCCCTATCAATATGGGTAATGGTTTATACAATTTTCGTGTAATGCAAAATACGTCGGGTTCAAATTATGTTGAGCTTCTTTCAACTGATTTGCAGGTTAACGTAACAACAGAATTTGAGCCATTTATTCGTCCTAATGTGTTCTGCTCTTATACTGACCAAAGTGCAGTAGCCGCTAAGGCGCGCGAGCTTGCGCAAGGTGCTGAAAATGAAGGTGATGTGGCGCGTTCAATCTACACATGGATGAAAGACAACATTACCTATGATAAAGAAAAGGCAAAAAAACTTTCATCTTCAACAGGCTATATCCCTAATCCTGATGAAACACTTTCAAGTGGAACAGGTATTTGTTTTGATTACGCATCATTGGCAGCAGCCATGTTTAGAAGTTTAGGGATTCCGTGCAAAATAATAACTGGCTATGTTGCTCCTGATGATATTTATCATGCGTGGAACATGATCTATATTGATGGCAAGTGGGAAAGCGTTGAAATAACTGTTAATCCAGATACGTGGACACGTATTGATACAACATTTGCTGCTTCTGGGGCTGATAGTGAGTTTATTGGCGATGGGTCAAACTATACGGATCGCTATGTGTATTAGTAGAGTGATTCACGATAGAATACAGGCATGTGAGCAGTACGCAGGCATGTGAGAAGGTAAAAGGAGATGACCAATGAGCAAGAAGGCGATGCTTGATAGTAGCGCACTGAGTGCTTTTTGCGAAAGTATGGCTCTGATGCATTCGGCTGGTATCCAGACCGATGAAGCAGTGCATATGTTAATGGAAAATATGGAGGACTCCTCTTTTAAGCGTGCGTGCGAACGCGTTTATAAACATGTCATTACTGGCATGAGTTTGGCGCGTGCGATGGAGGAAGCAGGGGTGTTTCCGCGCTATGCAGTTGATATGATTGCAGTTGGTGAGCGGTCGGGTCGCCTTGAAGATGTATTGCGTAGTCTGAGTGTATATTATGACGAAGAAGCACGCATGATGGCAAAGATTCGTTCTGCTATTGGCTATCCTGCTGCACTCCTTTGTATTATGAGCGTGATTCTGGCCTTTACCGTGTTGTTTATTTTGCCGGTGTTTGAAGGTGTATATGATTCGTTGTCAGGCGGTATTACGGCAGGTTCATTTGATATTGTTGCCGTATCAGTAGTTATTGGTTGGATTGCTCTAGGGATTACCCTTGTCTGTGCGGTAGTTGCTTTGGTTGTGATGGCAATGATGCATTCTGAGGGTGGCGTGGATCGTGTAGTGCGGATGCTAGAAAATGTGCCGTTTACTAAAAAGGCTATGCATCAATTGGCTCTGAGTCGTTTTACTTCAGTTGTTTCAGTTTTTGTTGCGTCTGGTCTTACGACTGATCAGGCTATGAAAGACGCACTGGTAACTATTGAGCATCGCGGTCTCTTTACTCAGGTTGAGCAAGCTTATAACGCTATGATTGATCCTCAACAGGCAAAAAGCCTTGCTCAGGCGATTAGCGACTTTGAAATATTTGAACCAGTGTATGCACGTATGTTGACAGTAGGAACGCGTGCGGGCAGTTTGGATGAGGTATTAGATAGACTCGCAGGAACATTTTTTGATGATGCTATCCTGCAAGTTGATATGGTGATCGACTCTATCGAACCTGCTTTGGCTGCTTTTCTTACGATTGCTGTGGGAGCAACGCTCATTTCTGTCATGTTGCCTTTGATTGGCATTATGGGATCTATTGGATAGAAGATCGTTATGTATCACGTACGAACTCAGCGACAGATTAAGGAGCGCAGGCGCAATATAGTTGTTGCGCTGATCGTTGTGTGCGTTCTTTGCGTTGTATGCTTTTTTGGCATTCAGGCACTTGCTGAGCAAATGGAAGAGCAGCGTGCAACTGCTGTACGTAATTCCATTGTTGAAACAGCGCTGCAGTGTTATGCCGTTGAAGGCGCGTACCCTTCTTCGCTTAGTTATTTAGAAGATCATTATGGTCTTGTTGTTAATCGCAATGATTATGTAATTAGTTACGAGGCTTTTGCAAGCAATGTGGCACCAACCGTGGTGGTGATTCCCCGATGATGCAGAATCGTTATAGTTCATCGCTTCGGTCGTCTTCTGTGCGGGGTCGCTCAACCTTGCATGATGCGGCTTCATCGCTAGCAACATTTAATCATGATCGTGAGACGCGTGATTTTGGACGCAGTTTTACTATCGTGCTTTTCGTAGTATTTATTGCGGCGCTCTTGATTGCGCTTGTAGTGGGAACGCATGTGTATAGCTCGCTTGCTGAGGTTCGAGTGGCAACAGGAGATAGTCGTATGTCGTCTTCTTTCTTAGTCAATAGCATTAAGAGTCATGATGCTATTGATGAGATTGCTCTTGGGCAGGGTCCGGAGGGTGTGTCACTGGTACTGATTGAAGCACTTGAATCTGGGCGTTATGAAACACGCATATATTTATATCAAGGAACGATAGTGGAAGAGTATTCTCTTGACCAAGCTCCCTATGATCCATCGCGCGCTACTCCCTTAGTAACATCAGAGATGTTTGATGTTTCTTATCAAAATGGTTTATTGACTGTGTATACCCAGGATGGCAGCGCCGAAGTGGCGCTTCATAGCGTGAGAGGGGGAGCATAGATATGGCGTTTGGTTCCACGCGTCCAAGCGTAGGTTTTGCCTCCCATCGCACACGATACAAAGGAGGACACCATACGTGGTCAGGTACCGCCTTTGTGGTTGAGGCACTTTTATTACTTGCCTTTTTGGTGGCATCGCTTGCAATTTTACTTACCCTTTTTTCCGATGCGCATTTGCGAGCAGAAGATACCGTACGTCTTGAAGCTGCGGTTGCTGTAGCAAGTGATGAGGCAGAAGCGTTTGGTGCTAATCCTTTTGCGGTGCCTGCAGAGCAAGAAGTAACCTATCAAGACCAATTATGTACGCTTTTAGTTACTCCTGATGCGACTGTATATGCAGGTGGTGTTATGTATGGTGCCACTATTAGTGTGATATCTGATGGTGAAGCATTGTACACTGTGCGGACATCGCGCTATGTGCGTGGTGGCGCATCGACAACTCGCCTTCTTGATCAGGGGGATTCGCACAGCGCATGCTCGGTGCTTTTTCAAGAATTAGTAGCGACCGGGCGCATTGATGAGCAAGGTAATGCGCGCATTATTGATGCAACGGATGAATCGCTGTCTGATACAAGAGTGAATTTTTCACGTCCCTCTTCGTCTGAGACAACAATGACAGGAGGTGTAGCCTAAATGAGTACCAGTCACGGTTCTGTCCGTATGGGACCGATCAGTCTCTTTACGCTTCTTGTCGTGTTGTGTTTGGCGGTTATGGCGGTGCTTTCTGTAACCACATCGCAAGCAACCTATGTACTTGCGCAGCGCCAAGCTAATGCAACAGTGGCGCTTTATGCTAATGAGGCGGCTGCTCAAAATTTGGTTGCTCATATTGATGAAACACTCGAGCAGCTGCGTACGCAGGGGCAGAGTGGAACTCAAGCGCGAACGGCACTTGAAGCAGTATTGCCTCAGTATTGCGTTGATGCGCAACGTGCTGGCATTGATGCTCTTATGGTCGCTGAGCAGGCTCAATGGAAAAGTCTTGATGAGCGCCGCCGCGATAAAGAGCAATGGGCTTATTTAGATGAGCGAGCGCAATCGTCTACGATAAGTGAGCCCTCGTCAGAATCTGGCTCTCAAGGGGGCGCTGATAGGAATACGACGGGTACTACGGAACTTTTTGTCAATGCGCATCTTGATTCTGCTCAAAATATCATGGCAGCAGCCGGTATTGTAGGCACACAGCTTGATATTGTCGATGGCGTTTATGCTGCGTTTGAAACAGGAGATGGACGTAAGTTAGAGATTATCGTAGGAATTCATAATGATGCAACGTATGAAATTCTTGCTTGGAAGTCATCGACGTTGTTTACGGGAGAAGGAGATACTGAGACGTTCTGGACGGGCGAATCAGAATATTAATGATAAGTGAGGAGAGCTCATGGAACTGACATCATTGCTGCAGGATATGATTGATTCTAAGGCATCTGATATTTTTATTATTGCTGGCCTTCCGTTGACGTGTTCTATTGATGGACGTCAGCAGCGATTAGGCGATAAGCCCCTCATGCCAGCTGATACAGAAAAACTTATTGTGAGCATTTATGAGGCCGCCCGTCGTGATATGGCTCCTTTTGTTGATGCACATAATCATGATGACGATTTTTCGTTTGCACTACCCGGCGTTGGTCGTTTTCGTGCTAATGTTTTTCGTCAGCGTGGTTCCTATGGTGCGGTGATTCGTGTCATTCCTTTTGTGTTGCCAACTCCCGAGGAATACAGCATTCCTGATCAAGTTATGAAGTGTGCCGAACTCCAAAAAGGACTTGTCTTGGTTACCGGGCCGGCAGGAGCAGGTAAGTCAACAACGTTAGCGTGTATTGTTGATCGTATTAACTCAGAGCGTTCGGGTCATATTATTACTATGGAAGACCCCATTGAATATGTACATCGCCACGATGGTTGTATTGTGACGCAGCGTGAAATTCCAACTGATGTCGCGACGTATGCTGAGGCATTGCGTTCGGCAATGCGTGAAAGTCCGGACGTTATTCTTTTGGGAGAGATGCGTGATCAAGAGACTATTGCTACTGCCGTAACGGCGGCAGAGATGGCGCAGCTCTTGTTCTCTACCTTACACACAACCGGTGCTGCCAACACGATTGATCGCATTGTGGATGCGTTTCCTGCAAACCAACAGCGTCAGATTCGCATGCAGCTTTCTATGGTATTGCAGGCGGTAGTGAGTCAGCAGCTTGTTCCTGCTCTCGATGGTACGGTTGTTCCTGCTTTTGAAATTATGGTCACCAATCCTGCGATTCGCAATTTGATTCGCGAGGAGAAAACCCATCAAATCGATAGCGTTATTGCTGCAGGAGCTCAAGAGGGCATGATTACTATGGATCAGAGCCTTTTTGATCTGGTGAAATCTGGCAAAGTTGCCAAAGAGATTGCTCTACAATGTGCTATTCACCAAGAAGCACTTGAAAAGCGGTTTGAGGCCGAGGGGATTAAATAATCCCCTCGCTTAGTTTTCTGCGGTATCTATTTTTTCGTCCGTGAGAGTATGAATTACACGGGCTAATAAATGAATATCGATCGGTTTTGCTAAGTGTTCATTAGCACCAGCATTTTTTGCGTTTTGGACATCTTCGATAAAAGCATTGGCTGATAGAGCAACAATGGGAATTTCGGCTAAATCAGGACGGTCTTCCATGGTGCGGATTGTTCTCATGGCCGTATAGCCATCCATAACAGGCATTTGAATATCCATAAAGATTAAGTCGTAGTATCCTGGCTCGTGATTACGAATTGCTTCAACCGCAACGCTACCATCTTCAGCACGTTCGACAACAATATTCATAGTCTCAAGAAGACCTGCGGCAATTTCCATATTAAGAAGATTGTCTTCAACAAGTAGGATTCGAAGTCCGTTAAAATCTTCTGCTTTTAAGGACTCGATGGCTTGTTTTGAGGCTGAACTTACCGATCTCTGTGGCTGAACAGGTAGTTCGTCTTTCGGTGTGCTCGCCAGTTCTTCGCGTTGATCTTCTCGTTGAGGCTCTGTTTGAGGTATGGGCTGATAGTCTGTTTGGTCTTCTGTTGCTTGGCTTTCTGGTGTGTCTTCTCCTTGCTGTTTTGCTTGCTGTTTTGCTTGCTGTTTTGCTTGCTGTTTTGCTTCCGCTTGGTTTTCTGGTTGTTGATCAATCTCTGTCTTTTCGTCATCCTCTTCGAGTGCCTTAAAACTCAAGATAACAGTAAAGGTTGTTCCCTCTCCAACGACAGAATGAGCCTCGATAGTTCCGTTCATAAGCTGAATAATGTTTTTAGCGATGGGTAGTCCGAGCCCTGTACCTTCGTGGGTTTCATTGATATTGGCTGTGTCGTCTTCTCGGACGAATGGCTCAAACATGCGATCCATGAATTCTTCAGCCATACCACGTCCTGTATCAGAAATAATAAATTCATAATGATTGATACCCTGAAGACGACTGGGACGCTCAGTAATGGTGAAGCGAACGGTTCCTCCACCTGATGTGAATTTGAAAGCGTTACCCAAAAGGTTGATAAAGATTTGTTGTAGACGGAGTGAATCGCAAAGAACGTAGTCATGAACAATACGACTTGTGTCGATGATAAAGGTCGTGCCCGATTCTGCTGCTTGTGTTTGGAAGATAATAGAAAGATTTTCTATTAACAAGCTTAAGTGGAACGGTTTTTCGTCCAAAGAGATTTTTCCTGATTCAATCTTGGATAGGTCAAGCACCTCATTGACCAATTGAAGCAAATGGTCAGATGAGACAGCAATTTTGTCTAAGTAGTCATTGACGCGATCAGGTTCATTAACATGAAGGCGCGCAAGAGCTGTCATGCCGATAATGGCGTTCATAGGCGTGCGAATATCATGACTCATCTGAGAGAGGAATGATGTCTTTGCCTGACTTGCTTCTACGGCCGCATGATAAGAATTTAAAAGTGCTTGCCTAATAGATTGTTCGCGCTCTTTAAGATCAGACACATTTTGAGAAGTTGCAATAAGGAGACTGGGCTTGTGATCTGCGTTTCGCCCAATGCAGATGATGTTAATATCCTCCCAATCGCAGTATTCGGCGCGGTTCATGCGATATTCAAGGCGCAATTCATCTACGCCAGGTGGTAAGTGATCGCAAAGAAAATCAAGGGAAAGACGATTTTTAGCATCTTCACGTTGCTCTTCTTCTGCAACCATTGAGATTAAATGGTTGAGATAAAGAGGCAAGGGGCCTTCTAGAGGAATCGTATTGTTTTCAGGGCCACCACCATCAAGGTAGCGATAGGTGTTGTGCTCAATGTCAATTAAGACCATGCGCTCAAAGAGTTTAGCGAGCGCTTCGTAGGTATAGGTTTTATCACGCACCTCATTGGACATGCGGCGACGAATGATCTCATTAGTGATAATGATAAGCGCGAAAATAGCTAAAAAGATAAGACATATTTCGATAAGCGCTTGTCGCCCATCGTTATTGGCTTCATCTACCATTGCTTGAGACACGGCAGACGGAAACGAGCCCATAAGCATCATATCGGTGCCCGCTATTGGTGTAAGGTATGCTAGACCAATGCCGTTGTCATCTGCAGTGAAATTGAATAAGAAGGGGCTTTGGGTAGCAATCGCATCAGAGAGTTTGGCAAAATTAGCAGAGCTGATGCTGCCGCGTGGAGCGACTTGATCAAGAAGGTTGCTGCCCGCAATTGCTGGATTAGAGCTTGCAACAATAACGCCTGCTGTATTAACCATAACCACTGAACTGTCATAGCCAAAATAACTTGCTTGCAGCATCGACGTGAGGCGTTCTTCGCCATATTCTGCAATCATAACGCCAACAATGGTTGAATCGTCATTGATGTATACCGGAGTATAGAACACCAGCATTGATTCATGAGTAATCATGGATTCTTGGGTGTAGAATACGCCTGATTTACCCTGGATGCCTTCCTGGAAATAGCGACGATGAGAGACATCAACCAAGGAGCCATCTGCACGATGGCATTGGCCTTGTGCATCAACATATTCAAGATAGTCAAATGAAGACATGCTTGCAATGCTTGCGATCTCTTCTTTATCAAGCATAGAATTATCAAGAAGATTTGATTCAAGGTGGGCGATAGCTTGAATATCGTGCAATGCGTTATCGAGCTGCATTGATACACGTGCGGCAGTTTGTTCAGTAGCATCTTTAATGTAGTTTGAGTTGTTAGACACGATACGTGCCGTGTTTTGCTGCATGAAAACAGCAAACACTACCATGACTAAGATAAAAGCGATGATTGAAAGCGCTAAAATCAGCGGCTTGTTAAACGTTTCAAATGTTTTAGGTTCAAGTTTCATAGTGCAGGACAGTAAAGGGTCGGACTTTATCCTGCAGGGCTCTATTCAGCAAACTAATGCAATATTGTGAACTTTGCTTATACAGGATGCTGTTACGATGGTAACGCTTCTTTATTTTAGCGGTTATTCTGCATAAATAAGAGCGCATGGCATAGTTTGTCGCTGCTTTTCCCGAACATTTTTGTTTATGTATTTTGAGAAGAAATGATTCGTGGCATACTTAACAACGACAAAAGAACAGAGCAACAAGCTCAAATCGCTATAAGAATGCCTATGGATTATGTCGTGTTTTTATAGGTGATACCAGTATTGGCGATGTTGGTAAAGTAGTTAGTCGAGTACTACTGAGGTATATCCTCATAGGGGGTTACGGGAGGAACTCATGGCAGAGGTTGCCGTACTTATTCCTTGCTATAACGAAGCAGTGACTATTGGCAAAGTGGTGGATGATTTCAAAAGGGTTCTGCCTGAAGCCGATATTTATGTATATGACAATAATTCTTCTGACGACACTGCTGAGATTGCAGCGGCGCATGGGGCTATTGTCCGCTTTGAAGGCCGTCAAGGCAAGGGTAATGTTGTGCGTCAAATGTTTAGAGATATTGATGCAGATTATTACCTTATGGTGGATGGCGATGATACTTATCCTGCTGAGTTTGCACCTGCTCTTTTGGCGCCGCTCATGGATGATCGTGCTGATATGACGGTTGGAGATCGTCTTTCCAATGGTAGCTACGGAGAAGAGAACGATCGCGCATTTCATGGGTTTGGTAACGACCTTGTGCGTTGGCTTATTAAAGTAATCTATGGGTATGCTTTTGAAGACGTTATGACGGGATACCGTGCTTTTAATCGCGTGTTTGTTAAAACGATGCCCGTTTTGTCTGAGGGATTTCAGATTGAAACTGAGATCTCAATTCATGCTGTTGATAAACGATGGCGCATTGAAGATGTTCCTATTGATTATCGCGATCGTCCAGAAGGAAGCTACTCAAAGCTTTCTACGTTTGGCGATGGGGCTAAAGTGCTTCGGGCTATTACATCGTTGTTTAAAGATTACAAGCCGCTTGCCTTTTTTGGATGGTTGGCGCTTGTGTTAGTGATTTTAGGATTGATCGCAGGAATTCCTGTTATTACTGAGTTCGCAACAACGGGTTGGGTATCAAAAGTCCCTTCTGCTATTT
Source organism: uncultured bacterium (assembly GCA_905215035.1). Classification (GTDB taxonomy): domain Bacteria; phylum Actinomycetota; class Coriobacteriia; order Coriobacteriales; family Eggerthellaceae; genus Anaerotardibacter. Next base: position 10,268 of record CAJMOJ010000034.1, on the reverse strand, counting down.
TGGCTATTGCTTTGGTGATCTGCGGAGCGCTTTCCTTTACTGCGGGTATTATCCTCGATACGGTGGCAAAATCCCATCGCAAACAGTGGGAAATTGATGTGTATAAAGCCTCTAATGGATTTTATCGACGCTAGGAAAGCCCATCAACCTACTGAGAATACTGAGAATGTTTATTGCATTTACCGTATCTGCTTTTGTTTAGTATAGTCGGTGCGGGGGATGCGTTCTGTACGCGTGGCATGTTCAGAGTACGTAGTATGTTCAGAATAATGTCTAGAATATTGCTCACGTAAGGATTTTGTAGGTACTAAACGTGTATTTGAAAGTAGTTCATTGAGCATAGCAACTGGTTTGCCCATCATGCTTGCAAAAGCGCGTACGATAAGCGTGATAATCCAGATACCATAGATCATAACAAGTAGCTCTATCAGGGTTGATCCTTGGATACCATCAATCTCGGGAGGGACGAGGGTGCCCAGCCACAATGGCGCACTTACAAAAAGCGCGAGTGTGCCATAACGAATAAGATACGCATACCACGGTGGTTGTTTTCCGGTATGTGCATTAATAATCGTAATGCCTACCAATGCTTGTCCTGGTGTTTTCCCACGTGTGATGATAGGAACAAGCATAAAGACAATCACTATGCATAAGAAAAGAACTAAAAGTGCACTTACCGGATCAGCCTGAAGTTCAAGCAAGAAGTGGGAAAGAAGTCCCTTGGCGTGCGCTTTACTTGGGTCGAGCGCTAATGCTTGTGCGATTTGAAGATCAGTTGGACGCGCTATAAACCAGATCAACAAAAACAGGATAAAACTTAAAAGTACATCAATTAAGCAAGCAAAGAGCCTTCGCGTTACTGAAACACGCGCAAGGCCGCGCGTGCGGGCAGCATCGTTGATGCTATCCATGGAAGGAAGGGCGTAGGTAAGCGGAATAGCAAGCCAAAAGCCAATCATGCATCCTGTGGTATTAAGGATGATGTCATCAACATCAAAGAGGCGATAGGGATAAGCGTAGAGTCCAAAGAGTCCTGTTAATTGCGAAAATTCAAACAGACAGGTTGTCGCAAGGCCAATACATAATGCTTGCCACCATTTACAGTTAAAAAGATAGCGTAGATAAACGCCTAAGGGCAGGGTTAGGAGTACATTGAAGATGGCTTCATAAATGATAGGGGATTTGAGTGTGCTTGCCCAAGTGGAGCGGTCCGCAAAACTGAATGACGTTGCCGAAAGAACAGATTGAATTTGGTCAATGAGGTGCCACGGATTGTATTGTGGTTCACGGTTGGGAACAAAGGCAGTCCTATCGGCCGGAAGTGGTAGCGCAATTAAGTAGCAAGCGCACAGGCAATAAAAAACGAACGAGTATACAACGAGTGTTTTCCAGACTGATATAGCGCCAAACCTATGGAATTGGTAGGCCATATACGGGAACGTAATAACAAGCGCCACTAAAGGAAACGTAAGAAACCCAAGTTGTATGTCAGAGATAAAAGCGTGCATATAAGGTAGGTATTATACGCTTACAAATATGAACCTGTTCATATTTTCCTTTGCAAGCGCCCTAGGTTATTTATAATAAGGCCAACACGTTAATTGTGCGTTGTTCTACACCGCCTCGTTCACGAGGACAACACAAGATCTTATGGGGATTATAAGATCTTGAAAGTTGATCTTGAAAGTTGGAGGGGGATCTTGGTGTAAGCAGCGCAAGGAGGGGGATTTATTATGGATAAGGTACGGTTGGCAGTCTTTGGCTTGAATCAAGGCGCGCGTACGGCACGTGATGCGGTTGCAAATGAGGAATGCGAACTCGTTGCAGTAGCTGGATTTGGACAGCAAGCTGAAGAGGTAGCAGCTGAGCTACAAGTTCCTTTATATGCTGACTATACTGAATTGCTTGCTAACGAAGAATTGGATGCAGTTGTAATCGCGCTTCCTAATTCATTACATGTGAAAGCAGTCGATGATTCGCTTGCGGCAGGAATTAAAAATATCTTACTCGAAAAGCCCATCGCCAACACGGTTGAAGAAGCAGAGCATATTATTGAGGCCTGCGCTAATGCAGAGGCAATTTTGTTGGTAGGACACCATCGTCGTTCTTCTGCCAAGCATAAGTTCTTGAAAGAGATCATTGATTCCGGGCGACTTGGTGACATTGTGGGTATTCAGTCCATGTATGCTATTGCAAAACCCCATGACTACTTTGATGTATCGTGGCGTGTTACCAAAGGTGGCGGTCCTTTGCTGATTAACGCTATTCATGACTTTGATGATCTCAACTTTGTGACGGGAATGACGCCAGAGAAGGTATATGCAACGGCGCGCAATACTATTCGCAATAATGAGGTAGAAGATTCTGTTACGGTCATGATTGATTATAAAGAAGGCGTTACGGCATCGTATTTCATTAGCGATGGTACGCCAAGTCCTTGGAGCTATGATCTTGCCGCGGGTGAAAATGCGTGGTTCTCATTCTGGATTGGTGCTAATAGCATGCATGTATATGGTACTAAAGGATCGTTTGGTTTCCCCAATATGGATTTGTATTATTACGATGAGGATAACTACGGTTGGAACAAACCATTGAAGCACGAGCATTTTGATGTTGAAACAACGGATCCTATGCGTGCTGAGCTTGCTCATTTTGTTGATTTATGTAAAGGTCGCGAGAAAATTGCGCAATGCAGTGGCGAAGATGCTCTCGCAACCTTAAAGGTTATTACCGCGATTTTTGATTCAATGGAAACAGGTCAAGTTATCACGCTTGAATAATAGAGGTGTATAAGGTTCCAGCGGTAAAGATGGCTCACAGGCTCTATCAAGGTTTTTAATCAAAGGCTCTAAGAATAAGGATTCAATCAAGGATAAGGATTCAAGAATAAGGATCCTAAGGACACCAAATGCGTCGGTAGGACAAAAAGTAGGTTTGTCATGACTATAGAATTTACGCACAAGATTGCAGGAGTTGAACTCTCTGTTACCGCTGTTCCTATGGGGGAAGATCTTGCGCTATGTGTCATGGGAGGGGACAAACCACACATTGGATGTGTTGCACTCGCTATTCCACGCCCTTCGCTAACAGGAGAAGGGCAAAGCGCAACGGTGTCAGTTTTGAATCGCACGGGGCACAAGGATGACAGTATTGCGGTTGATGCGGTACATCGATTAGCAGCCATGACCGGTGGCGTTGTAAGTGCCAGTGTAGGTATTCATCTTGATTCGATTGACTCAGCGACACGTGATGCGCTTGCGCAAGCAGGCAAGGTGATTGCTGATGAAGTTATTGCACGCTTGTAGTTTTTAGTGTGCAACGAGGAGAAAGGCGAGTCGATCACGCCACCAAAGGGTGGATCGGTGGAGTGGATTGTTGACTCACATCAAAAGAAGGGGTGTTAAACGTATGGCAAAAATTGATGATTTGCGTTCAGCTCTTGCATTCTTGGCAAAACAGCCAGGACAACTTGTAGAAACCGATGTTGAAGTTGATCCTGAGGCGGAACTGTGCGGAGTGTATCGCCATGTTGGTGCCGGTGGGACCGTTATGCGTCCGACGCAAGAGGGACCTGCTATGATTTTTAATAATATCAAGGGGTTTCCTGATGCACGTGTTGTTATTGGTTTGCTTGCAAGTCGTAAACGTGTGGCGATGTTGTTGGATGCAGAGCCGGAGAATTTAGGCTTTTTACTCAATGATGCGGTACTGGATCCGATTCCTCCCGTAGAGGTTCCTGCTGAAGAAGCACTCTGTCAAGAAGTTGTCCATTATGCAACCGATGAGGATTTTGATATTCGCACACTAGTGCCGGCTCCTACTAATACACCAGAAGATGCTGGCCCTTATATCACCTTGGGTATGTGCTATGCCTCTGACCCTGAGACGGGCGAATCAGATATTACAATCCATCGTTTGTGCTTGCAGGACAAAGATGAAATTTCAATCTATATGGTTCCAGGGGCTCGTCATATTGGAGCGTTTTATGAGAAAGCAGAAAAGCTCGGTAAACCGCTACCTATTTCTATCAGTATTGGTGTAGACCCTGCTATTGAATTGGCAACCTGCTTTGAACCCCCCACAACACCACTTGGTTATGATGAGCTCAATGTAGCAGGATCGCTTCGTGGCGAGCCGGTTAAAATGGCACGTTGTTTAACTATTGATGAGCGCTGTATCGCCAATGCTGAGTATGTTATTGAGGGTGAAATTCTTCCCGGCAAGCGCGTTGCTGAAGATCAAAATACTCATACTGGTAAAGCAATGCCTGAATTCCCTGGTTATACCGGCCCGGCAAACCCAGAACTTCCTATTATTAAAGTCAAAGCAGTAACAACGCGTAGTAATCCTATTATGCAGACATGCATCGGTCCTTCTGAAGAGCACGTTTCCATGGCGGGTATTCCAACAGAGGCATCAATTATTCAAATGGTGGAAAAAGCAATACCAGGACGCCTTAAGAATGTGTATTGCGCATCAGCTGGTGGCGGCAAGTACCTGGCGGTATTGCAGGTCAAAAAGACTATGCCTTCCGATGAAGGACGTCAGCGTCAGATGGCTCTGCTTGCATTTTCAGCCTTTAGTGAGCTTAAACATATTTTCTTAGTTGATGAAGATGTTGATCCATTCGATATGAACGATGTCCTTTGGGCAATGAACACGCGCTTCCAAGGAGATGCCGATATCATTACCATACCAGGAGTGCGTTGCCATCCGCTTGATCCTTCAAATGATCCAGCAATGGATCCTTCAATTCGTGATCATGGTATTGCTTGCAAGACTATATTTGACTGTACAGTGCCGTATGACATGAAGGATCAGTTTGTTCGTTGTCAGTTCAAGGATGTCGATCCTGCTCACTGGCTTCCTGATATGTTTGCATAGGTATTTTTGATTATGACGCATCTTGATATGGCAAACTCAGTTAAGAGGCAGCTTGATGATATGCAAGCATCTGCGGTTCATCAACAGTCACAACGTATTATTGTTGGGATTAGTGGCGCAAGTGGATCTCCGCTTGCGCTGCGTTTGCTGCAGACGCTCGCTGAGATACCTTCGATAGAGACGCACGTCATTATGACGCGGGGAGCGCGTCTTACCGCTCAGTATGAGCTGGGAGATCAGGGTGCAGAAGAGCTCATGAGTTTGGCTGATGCCTATCATGAGCTTGATGCATTGGGTGACTCTGTTGCGAGTGGAACCTTCAAGACACTTGGTATGGTAGTTATTCCGTGTTCGATGAAGACTGTAGCGGGTATTGCGACGGGCTATTCTGACAATCTGTTGTTGCGTGCAGCCGATGTTACGATAAAGGAGAAACGTCCTTTGGTTTTGGTTACGCGTGAAACACCGTTGAGCCCTATTCATCTCAATAACATGGTGCAATTAGCAGCTATCCCATCGGTCACGCTTATGCCTCCTATGATGACGTATTATATTCAACCAGAAACCATTGCTGATATGGAAACACATCTCGTCGCAAAGGTGCTTGAGCGGTTTGGAATTGAGGTTCCTTCAATGAAGCGATGGGGTCAAAATGGTCTCGAGGGCTCTTTTTGATTAAACGTTTGATGAGTTTGGCAAGCCTTGCACATCAAGTAAGCTAATCGCCAAAATTATGGGCATCTTATAAAAAAACATACTACTTTACAAAAACTCACAGAACGCACTCCACAGAAGGGTGCGTTTTGTGGTCTAATAGGTAAATTGACAATTTAGTGACAGAGGGGGAAATTGAATGAGCCCATTTCCAAACGGCAGTGCTCGTAGGCCCAACCCCGGCAATGCACAAGGTGGAAGTGCCAATTTTAATGTTGATGATATGGCGGCTAATGCTGGTATTGACATTAATGACATTTCAGAACGTTTGCATCGTGCTGGCAAAAAGGCCGGTATCATTTTTGGTATCGTCTGGGTAGTGCTTCTTGCATTTTGTTACTGGTGGTTCCATCCACCCATTAACCTTCATAGCTTAGAATTCTGGGAGTTCTTAGCGATTGGTGTTTTGCTGCCTGCCATTATTGTGCTGTATTTATTGCGTCGCATGAATGAAGCACCTAAGGGAAAATCAGGTGGTAATCCTAAAAAAGCAAAACTGTATTCTCGCTTGATGTTGATCCCCTTGATCATCATCTTGATTGGCGTGCTCGGCATGTTGCTATCGCAGTCCTTTATTCCGGGCAATGCTGAGAAATTCTCAAGTATCTTACAGACTGAAGACACTGACTTTACTGAGGGTGTTGAAGAGGTTGATTACTCGCAGATCCCCTTTATCGATCGTGATTCTGCAGTATTGTTAGGCAATCGTACTATGGGTGTTATGGCCGATTACGTAAGCCAGTTTGAGATCTCTCCTTTATACTCTCAAATCAATTACCAGGGTGCACCGGTTCGCGTGAGCCCACTTAATTATGCAGATATCTTTAAGTGGTGGACCAATCAAGAGACGGGTATTCCAGGATACGTTGTAGTTAATATGTCAACTCAGGATACTGAGATCGTCCGTCCTGATGAGCCTATTCGCTATTCAGATTCTGATCCATTCTTTAAGAATGTTGACCGTCATGTTCAGCTTTCTCGTCCTTTCTATATTTATGGTGAGAAGTCTTTTGAGATTGACGAAGAGGGCAATCCTTTCTGGATTTATCCGGTGCTCGATTACACGATCGGTTTGTTTAGTGGTGAAACGGTTTCACGCGTTGTTATCTGCAATGCATGCACAGGCGAGATTCAGGATTACCCCATCGATGAGGTACCACAATGGGTTGACCGCGCCTATCCTGCTGATTTGTTGATCAAGCAGTACAACTGGAGTGGTGCTCTTTCTGGCGGTTGGATTAACTCATGGCTTGGCCAAAACGGCGTTAAGCAAACCACCCCCGGTACTGATGGTAAAAACGGCTATAACTTCATTGCTCAAGGCGACGACGTTTGGCTTTATTCTGGCGTAACATCTGCAACGGCTGATAACTCAATTATTGGCTTCGTTATGATCAATCAGCGTACGGGAGAATCCAAGTTCTACTCTGTTGCTGGTGCAACTGAGGACTCTTCAATGCATTCTGCAGAGGGTCAAGTCCAGCATCTGAAGTACGATGCAACCTTCCCCTTGCTCATTAATGTGCATGGTGTGCCAACCTACTTCATGGCATTGAAGGACGATGCAGGCTTGGTAAAGATGTATGCCATGATTGATATTGAGCGCTATCAGAATGTAGCTGTTGGTGACACGCTTGCTGCTACAGAAAAGAACTATGAGAACCTCTTACGTCAGAATGGTGTCTCTATGAACGGTTCAGGTACGTCTTCTGAAGTAGGCGATGGGGTTGCTAATGGCACGATTGCTGAAATCTCACCGGTCGTAATTGATGGTAATTCGCACTATTATGTCATTCTTGACGGTGATCCTACTATTTACGACTGCCCGATATCTTCAGTTGTTGATATTGTTCGTTATCGCACTGGTGATCGCGTAACGTTTAACTTCACGCCTGGCGGAACACTCGTTACTGTTAATTCGGTTCAGGCTGGTTAATGCGTGAGTTAGTGTGCGAGCTAATGCGTTAGATTACGTAACGCATTGCTATGATTTTGAGATTCCTTCACCCGCTCTCGAGCAGGTGAAGGAATTTTTTTGTCCTATAACTCCCGCTAAAGAGTAAAGGGGGGTTCGGTATAAGATACGCCCTTCTCTTTGAGACGAGAGAGGGGCGTGATTTTAGTCATAAAGGTGCCCTCAGAAATAACAGTGTCATGATTGTCAAGAGCAATGACATGCCAAATTTGTTTAGTTCCCTCTTCATGATCAAGCTCTGCAATACCGTAAATAGTGCCTGTTTTGCCGGGATTCTTATGCCAAACGTCAATGTGGATTCCAAAAGGGCGTTCGCAGGTAAAGTCGGTGCGGAGAGCGGCACATCGGCTCGCTACAGCTTCTAAGAGCGTTAATGTTGCGCCACCATGAAGAAATCCAAAGGGTTGGTAGAGTTGCTCTCTTAGTTCCATTTTCGCTACAGAGCGATTAGGAGATTGTTCGACAAACGTGATGCCGACAAGGCCATTGAAATGAGTGTCGTCAATTTTGTCTATGGTGTCGAGTTGTTCTTGGGTGAGCATATGAAGCATCCTTCCGTATAGATCGATGCAAGAATAACAAAGATAAGCGTGCGAGGGGCGAGCAAGATAAGTAGCGATAAACAATGATGAATTTATTGATGCGTAATGGTGGGTAATAAAACGAGTGCACAGCACAACGAGAGCGTAGTATAACGAAAGCCTCATGAGCATAGACCGAGCGGTATAGTCCTAGCTCATAGTCCTAACTAGTATTGGATATAAAAGAAGGCAGCTTAACGCTGCCTTCTTAAACTTTTTATGATACGTTTCCTAAGGTTTACAGTTTATACAATACTTACTGGCTGACTATACGAATACGCAGAAACGAAGAACAACGTAGACGCACGATATAGCGGTACACATCAACATAATTGGGAAACCAATCTTGGTGTAGTCCATAAACGTAATTTCATAGCCATTTCGTTTAGAGATAGAAGCCATAACAACGTTTGCAGATGCACCAATCAAGGTGCCAATACCACCGATGCAAGAACCAAGTGAGATTGCCCACCAAAGAGGCATAACGTCCATGCCAGTGGTTTCCATGGTGATGATGATTGGAATCAAGGTTGCAACCAGAGGAATGTTGTCTAAGAAAGATGAAATGATTGCACTTGCCCAGACCAAAACGATCAAAGTGATCATGAGGTTGCCGCCCGTGACATCAATAAGTGCTTGAGCCAACATGTTAATGACGCCGGTTTCAGCCATGCCGCCAACAACAATGAATAAACCTGCAAAGAATCCGATAGTAGTCCATTCAACATCATTGATAACATGCTCAATATCAACGCGGCTGATGAGCAACATTAAGGCTGCAGCAGTTAAAGCGATAACACTTGGCTCAATGTCGAAGATGCCGTGAAGAACGAATGCGAGAGCAACAACAAGGATCATAACAACACTCTTTTTGAAAAGAACAGGGTTATGAATTGCCTCTTTTTCATTTAACTCCATTACGGCAGCTTTTTTATCATCACCAACTGCCATCTTGCGGCCATACATAAAGTAGAAGACCACAATGCAGGCTGCCATGATTATGACGACTGCAGGACCGTCATACATCAAGAAGTCAAAGAAGCTTAAGTTAGCCGCTGAGCCAATCATGATGTTTGGCGGATCGCCAATAAGAGTTGCTGTACCACCAACATTAGAAGCAATGATTTCGGTGATAAAGAATGGAACTGGGTTGATGTCGAGCAATACACGGCAAACCGTATAGGTTACTGGACCAATCAACAATACCGTGGTTACGTTGTCTAAGAATGCCGACAAGACTGCCGTAATCAAAGAGAACAGGATCATAATGATCCACGGATTACCTTTTGCTACCTTAGCTGCTTTGATTGCTAAGAATTCAAAGATGCCGGAACCTTTGACAACTGCAACGAACAACATCATGCCTACTAATACGCCTAATGTGTTGAAATCGATGTGTTCGACGCCGGTGTCAAATGTTACAACGCCAGCCAAGATGAGCACCACCGCACCAGCAAGTGCTGCTGTAGCACGATGGACCTTCTCCGAGATAATGAGAGCCATTACCACGACGAAGACGATGATTGAGATGATTTGTGCTGTAGTAAACATAATGCTCACGATTATAGACATTTGTTACTTATCTACACTGAGAATTTTATGAATTTCTTTTTAAAGGGGTGTGATTGGCCTTGTAAGAGCCAATCGACCATAAGAATGGACACCCCCACAGTAAGAGTTAAAAGATAGCCATAGAACGCGTTCGGTACATTCATAGGCGTACGCTATTAAAGAAAATAATACGAGAAGCAAGGTTAGAAACATCGATAGCAACATTATTGTCGGCAGTTTAATTACTAGTGCTTTCGATAAGAGCGATGAACTACTCGTCATTATGTATTTCTAATATCTATACATATATAAGCAATAAGCAATAAGCGATGGCGTGAGTTGTTTATTTGCGTGGTGTAAAAGTGTGTCCATTTTGTGTTTCATGACAGCGCAGTAGATTTTTAAGGAGACATTTCAACATGAAAATTAGTTTGAAAATCAACGCAGACCGTACTGCTCTATTGAACGTGTTGCGCAAATAGCGCGTAGAGCGGCCTGAACGCGTTCATTCTTGTTAAGGTGAATCTGTCAAGGGCGCAAAATACATAACAAAATGCGCAAAC
>CAJMOJ010000033.1 GCA_905215035.1 uncultured bacterium | reverse complement strand
GTATGCCTTGTAGTGACCGCCGTGTTATTGCACCCCATCGCCTTATACGATCAGATGCTATTCATCATGGTAAAAAAGAAGACTTCACTATCCTTATTGAAAAATACAAGCTCAGTAGAGTTGTTGATTTGCGCAGCAATCTTGAGCAGTCAAACGACCCTGACCCTATGAATGAGCTTCCTAATGTTGTGCTTTATAAACTTCCTGTATTTGAAGAAGAGGCGTTTGGCATTACCCATGGAGGCAAAAATATCAAAGATGATCTTGAGGCCCTAGAACATTTCAACAAAGACCCCTTTGAAATTGTGTGCTCGCTTTACCCCTATGCGCTCTTATCAGATCAAGGAATAAAAACATATACAACCTTTTTAGATATTTTAGCAAATCATGATACAGGCTCTACGCTCTGGCATTGCACAGAAGGAAAAGATCGTACAGGACTCGGTGCTCTTCTTGTAGAAAAAATACTGGGTGTTTCTGATGAAAATATCTACAAGGATTACCTCGCTACTAATGTGTTTGCCCATACTATAAGCAAACAATTTCTCGACTTCTTAGGGCGTCATCACATCGCCAAAAAAATTGATTCAGATGTTGATGCCTTTTTCTACGCCAACAAGATGTTTTTAGATGCAGCCATCAAGGGAGTACAAGCTGCATATGGATCCTTTGACGCCTACCTTGAACAAGCACTTAATTGTGATGCTGCAAAACAAGAACATTTGCGCCAAACATACCTTACAACTCCACAAGCCTATCAAAAGCTCAACACACCTATAGACTCATCAGCTAACCAACCGGTTGGCCAATGAGTTGCTTTGTTAGTCGGTAAAAAATGAAACAATCGCACGCTTACACAAAACGTTTCAATCCCAACACAGTTCTTACCTGGGTTGTACGTCTTTGCTTTACCTTTGTATTTATAGTCAATATACAATGCGCTCTCTCATATATCATGCATCCTGCAGCGTTTGCGCCAAGCTTTGATCTTGCCTCAGAATCCGGTTCGGTTGCAGTAGCAGGTATGGGAGTTGCCTTTCTTATGTGGAATACAACCTATCCCGCTTTTATCATAAGTCCTCAACGTTTCCCCGTTCTAGGATGGATAATCCTTGCTCAACAATGTATTGGCTTGGTTGGAGAGACAGGCATCCTTCTTACTCTCCCAACAAGCAGTCACTTAGCCGCAGCAAGCATTCAGCGTTTTATCGCATTCGATGCACTCGGTCTTATTCTCATGGGTCTCTCATTTCTAGCTTGGATTCTATACAGAAAAAGGCAAAAAGCTTCCCTTTCATAAACTAAAAACAACACTGCGGTTACGCCTCCTTTACTTACCCTCATTCATCCAAGCAAAAGCTGGTGCAGGCAGTAGCATTCACAGTGGATTTATACCACCGTAAACCCATACTCACATTCGGACTCTGTCATCTATGAACTCACGAATGTGCCTATGGGATTACCCGTATGGACCAAACAACACTCCCTGTTGTTGCACCACATACTTACATCAAACATTTTAAGGAGCGTACCTATGTTGACTATCGGATGCCATCTTTCAACTAAACAAGGCTTTTTATCTATGGCACAAGAAACCATCGCCATGCATGGAAATACGTTCCAGTATTTCACCCGCAATCCTCGCGGCGGCCATGCAAAAGAACTCAACGTTACCGACATCACAGCATACAAAGCGTATGCAAGCCAATACGGAATTACTACTCTCATGGCCTATGCGCCTTATGATATTGAACCAGCCTCGCAAGATATGAAAATGCGTGACTTTACGCTTATGGTTATGGCCGAAGATATGGCGCGCGCAGAAAACATTCCTCATCAAATGTATCTGGTTCGTCCAGGAAGCGCCCATGATCTTCCAAAAAATACGGCACTTGCCAATGTTGCTTCTGCTCTTAATCAAACGCTTACTCCCGCGCAATCAACCAAGCTTATCCTCCCTACGATGCCAGGAGAAGGAACACAGATCGGTTCTTCCTTTGAGGAAATCGCACACATTCTTACTCAGGTTAATCTTGTCGATCACGTCGGCGTTTGCCTTGATGCGAGTGCCGTATGGGCGGCAGGATACGATATAGTCAATGATCTTGAGGGCGTGTTAGACAAATTTGATAAAACCATCGGTCTCCATAATCTTGTCGCAATACATCTTAATGACTGTAAAGAATCCTGTGGTAGTCACGCCGTGCGCCATACCCGCATAGGTGAAGGTGCGATTGGGTTTAACGCACTTGCAGCACTCCTCACCAATGCTCGCACCAATCAGTGTGCCTTCTATCTCGAAGAACCAGAGCACTCTCTTGAAATCTATACTGAAGACCTTGCAAAATTTCGAGCAGCATACGTAAACCACGCATAATTCCAAACATTAGAGGCCAATCAAGCCTCTAACCGTTCAATACAAAGTCCCATAATCACAAAACAAAGGTGTGTTCCGATAGAATAGGCAAACACACCTTTTTTATCCTCGCTTACACCAAGGAGATTCGAGTGGCTGAATTTATCTATCAGATGTATCAAGCACGCAAAGCCCACGGAGATAAAGTTATTCTTGATGACGTAACACTATCCTTTTACCCTGGGGCAAAAATTGGCGTTGTCGGACCAAACGGCATGGGTAAATCAACGCTGTTACGTATCATGGCCGGAATCGAAGAGGTCTCGAATGGAGAAGCTCGTCTTACCCCTGGCTACACTGTTGGAATCCTCGAACAAGAACCTCCTTTAGATGAAGACAAAAGCGTTCTCGAAAACATTCAAATGGCGTTTGGTGACATTCTTGCTAAACTTGAGCGTTTTAATGAGATTGGTGCTGAAATGGCTGATCCGGATGCCGACTTTGATGCGCTTATGGATGAGATGGGTAAGCTTCAAACTGATATTGATGCCGCTAACGGCTGGGATTTAGACAGCCAACTCTCTCAAGCTATGGATGCACTGCAATGCCCCGACCCCGATGCTCCTGTATCAGTACTTTCCGGAGGAGAACGGAGACGCGTTGCGCTCTGTCGCCTTTTACTTGAAGCTCCTGATCTACTTCTTCTTGATGAGCCAACTAATCATCTTGATGCAGAATCAGTACTTTGGCTTGAGCAGTTTTTGTCACGCTATCCCGGCGCAGTTCTTGCCGTAACGCATGATCGCTATTTTTTGGATAATGTTGCCGAATGGATCTGTGAAGTTGATCGTGGTCAGCTCTTCCCCTACAAAGGCAACTACTCTACCTACCTTGAAACCAAAGCAAAACGTCTTGCAGCACAAGGTCAACAGCAAGCTAAACTTGCCAAGCGAATGGAAAAAGAACTTGAGTGGGTGCGCTCTTCTCCTAAAGCACGCCAAGCAAAAAGCAAGGCTCGTCTTGAGCGTTACGAGCAAATGGAAGCCGAAGCACGTGCGGCTAAAAAGCTTGACTTTACCGAAATACAGATTCCCGTTGGTCCACGTTTAGGGTCAAAGGTGCTCGAAGCGCACAAGGTAAGCAAATCATTTGGCGAGCGCGTATTGATTGATGATCTTTCTTTCACTCTGCCACGCAATGGTATTGTGGGTGTTATTGGACCTAATGGTGTTGGTAAATCAACACTATTTAAGATGATTATGGGCATTGAAGAACCCACGTCTGGTTCTTTTGAGATTGGAGAAACCGTTAGCATTTCTTATGTTGATCAAAACCGTGCAGGTATTGATCCCCAAAAACGTCTCTGGGAAGTTGTCTCCGATGGAAATGATTACCTTTATGTCGGTGATACCGAAATTCCAAGTCGCGCTTATGTTGCAAGCTTCGGCTTTAAAGGAAGCGACCAGCAAAAACCCGCAGGTGTGTTATCAGGCGGAGAGCGAAATCGTCTTAATTTAGCACTCACACTCAAACAAGGCGGTAATCTTCTTTTGCTTGATGAGCCTACCAACGATCTCGATGTCGAAACGCTCTCAAGCCTCGAAGAAGCTTTACTCGCTTTCCCTGGATGCTCAGTAATTACTTCACATGACCGCTGGTTTTTAGACCGTGTTGCAACCCATATTTTAGCCTGGGAAGGCACCGACGAAAATCCTGGTGCATGGTATTTCTTCGAAGGAAACTTCGACGATTACCAAAAGGATCGCGAGCGTCGTCTTGGTCCTGAGGCATCAAAGCCCCATCGCATCCATAGAAAACTCACGCGCGATTAATTCAATCCTTGTATATGACTGCGATATGACTGCGTTATACGAACCTAACATCACCGATGTTGCCCTCATTTTTGAGGGCGGTGGCATGCGAGCAGCCTACACGTCTGCTGTTGTTACCCTCCTCCTTGAAGAAGGGTTTCATTTTGGAGCAGTGTATGGCATCTCAGCAGGATCGAGTCATGCGGTCAACTACGTATCACGCGACAAAGAGCGCGCACGTGCATCTTTCACCGATCTTGTCTTAGACCCAAATTTTGGCGGCTGGAAAAGCATGATACGCGGCACAGGGTTTTTTAATGGGCCGTATCTTTATGAGGGTATTGCAACACAACTTGAAGGAACCGATGAGGTATTTACATTCGACTACTCGACCTTTGCAGCAAACCAGGCACGCGTTCATATAGAGGCCTTTGACTGCAATACGGGAGAGACGCTCTGTTTTACTAAAGAAGATATGCCTAATACCTATGAACTTATGCGTCGCGTTCGAGCGTCATCATCAATGCCGCTCTTTATGCCCTCTATTGAAATTGATGGACACATCTGTCTTGACGGAGGTATGGGGTCAAGCTGGGGAATTCCGCTTCAAGCTGCTATTAATGATGGATTCACGCGTTTTTTCATTGTGCGCACCCAAGAGAGAACTTATCGGAAAAAACCACTGCACCCTTTGGTAGCCCAGCTTTTTACAATTGCCTTCAAACAACAACCCGCTGTCGCGCATGCTACTATCGACCGATGGCAGCACTACAATGCACTTTTAGATCAGATTGAGACATTAGAGGCACAACAAAACGCATACGTCTTTTATCCTGAAAAGATGACTTTATCCAACAAAACCGTGGATTACGATCAATTGGTAAGCGCATACGAGTTGGGTCGCAAGCAAGCAACCCGTGAATTAGATGCCTGGACCACCTGGATACAAACAACCTACTAGTCTGCAAGAAAGCATAGAGCCATGATTTTTGAAGCAATGATTGTTGACGATGAGGCGCCAGCCCGCGTTGAACTTACCAACCAGCTTGAACGCACGGGACGCGTGCACGTTGTGTCTGAAGCAGTTTGCCTGCAAGAAGCAATTGCTAAGATGAATGATATTCGTGTTGATGTCGTTTTTATCGATCACAACATAACTGGCGCAGGAACAACCCTCCTTGCTGAAGCAATTACTACGATGGATCATGTCCCTATGCTTATCTATATGACCGCCTACAGTGACTATCAAGATGAACCCTTTGGTGTTGAGCCGTTAGGCTATCTTGTTAAACCAGTCGACACCTTAAAGCTTCATGAGACTATCCATACCCTTGAAGAACAATACCGTCGCGAGGTGATCGGTCGATGAAAATACTTGTAGTTAATGCTGGTTCAAGTTCCCTCAAGTTTAAACTGTTTGAACTTGACCCTATCGATGAGGCATCCCTTACCCAAATGCCACCCGCTCAAGCACTCGCAACTGACCCCAAACTTACTGTTCTGCTCTCAGGTGTAGTTGAACGTGTAGGAAGCAACCAGGCGCAACTTACTTACAAAAACCATATCGCTGAAACTGAATGCCGCACACAGGTTGAAGCCAATTCAGCAACCGAAGCTCTTACCGTAGTGCTTACTGCGCTTACCACTGACCCTCATGCTGTTATAGCATCTCTCGACGAGATTGAAGCTGTAGGTCACCGTATTGCACATGGCGGTGATGTATTTGGCTGTTCGGTTGAAGTTGACGATCACGTTATTGAGGTTATTGATCGACTCAGTGATCTCGCGCCTCTCCATAATCCTTCGGCACTTGCAGTACTTAATCGCTGTCAAGAAATCCTGCCGCATGCACTCGAAGTCACTGCGTTTGACACGGCATTCCACCAAACTATGCCTGCGCGCAACTACGTCTACCCTATTCCTTATCGCTATTACGCAGAAAAAGGAATCAGGCGCTTTGGTTTTCATGGTATGAGTCATAAATACGTTTCACGCCGTGCTGCAGAATTTTTAGGCAAATCACCACGTGATCTTAAAATGATTACCTGTCATTTAGGAGCAGGAGCATCGCTGACTGCTATCGATCATGGTATCTCTATGGACACTACAATGGGTTACACGCCTCTTGACGGTATTATGATGGGAACTCGATCTGGCTCGGTTGATCCTGCTATTATTACCGCCATCATGGAAATGGACAATCTTACTCCCTCCGAACTTGATGCCATCCTCAATCGCGAGTCTGGCCTGCTTGGCGTATCTGGTGTGTCAGGAGATCTTCGCGCACTTAAAGAAGTCATTAAGACAGGAGATGAGCAGGCGGAGCTTGCCTACGATATTTTCCTCACCTCTATTAGACGCATGATTGGTGCTTACTTTTTTGAACTTGCTGGTGTTGATGTTATTGTTTGCACCGCAGGTGTCGGTGAAAACGACCCATACGCCCGTCGTCTTATCTTCAGAGGACTAGAACCCTTTGGTATCCAGATTGACCAAGAGCGCAATATGGTTACCGGCAAAGGAGACCGTTGTATTTCAACTGATGAATCCACAGTCGATGTGTTGGTCATCCCTACTGATGAGGAGGCCGAAATTGCACGCGATGTTGCCTTTATTGCAGCCGGGGTTGATATCAGCGATCCTTGGGCAGTCATGTAGGTTCTTGATACCACTTGTATTAACAATTACCAGGAAAGACCCGTGTTAAATGAGTGCGCGCGATCTCAACCAACTGATGAATTACCGCCACTTCAGTTGGCTTGCGGTCAGTCAAGGCATGACAAGGGAAAAAACGGGTAATATGGTACGGGATATCAGGATCAAGACGCGCAAGCCATGAGGCCATCTCATCCATAAGCAGAGGATCATCATTAATTCCGGGAATAATAAGAGTTGTCACTTCAAGATGACAGGTAGGCGTATGAGCCAGAGTGGCTATTGTATGCTTTACCGTCTCAAAATCCCCGCCCGCCCATCGATAAAATGAATCGCTAAATCCCTTCAAATCAATGTTTGCAGCATCAAGTAAGGTCGTCAATTCCGAAAGCGGTTGAGGATTGATCATACCATTTGAGACAATAATGTTTACCAGACCAGCGTCATGAGCTTTGATAGAAGTATCGCGTACAAATTCATAGCCAATCAAGGGCTCATTATACGTATAGGCAATGCCAATATTGCCCTTCTCCATAAGAGACTGCGCCGTTTCAACCACGTGCTCAGGCGTGCTTTGCCACCACGGCACGGTTTCTTGATGAGCATATGAAATCGATGCGTTCTGACAAAAAGGACAACGCATATTACAGCCATACGATCCAATGGAGAGAATGAGTGAACCCGATTTATAGCATGCTAACGGCTTTTTCTCTATAGGATCGAGCGCCATAGAAGTAAGACGTCCATAATTTTGATCAACAACACGCCCGTCACAGGCTTGACGAGCGCCGCATATCCCCACTTGCCCATCTGAAAGCGTGCAAGCATGCGGGCATACCGGGCAGACTACCTTTGCTGACAGATCTCCTGTCGCATGATGGGGTGAATCACTACAAGGCACGACTTTCTCCCCCTTTAGTGTGACGCACCACCTCAAAACGTTCGAGTGCCACCGGAAGTTCTTGCGGTGAAATCCCCGCCTTAGCCATAGCGATACCGACTTGCTGCTCTACCGTATCTATCCCATCAAGACAAGGTAGAAGAAGTCCCCGTTTCATACCCTTAGAAACAATAACGCCATACCGCTGTGGATCAAGATCATCAAGAGATGCTATAGGCTCAGGAGCTGAAAGTACATCAACTGAGTATTCAAGATACTCAAGCTCCTTAGGCTCAACCGGTATAAACCGCGGATCTTCGCTACAAGCTGCAACGCCATTAGCAATAATCTCTTGGGCAAGCGATTCTCTTACGGGGCTAATGGTGCCAATACAACCGCGCAGTTCACCATGCTCATGAAGTGACACAAACACGCCAGCTTGCGTAGCAAGAAGCACCTTGGGTGTATCGTCAGGCACAGCAAGAACTTCACCAGTTGCAACATATGTTTCAACACTTTGACGCGCAAGAGCGACATAAGGATCGACTTCCTGGTCAGTTGGGGCTTCCTGGTTAGTTGGGCAATCTTCCAAAACATCACCTTTAGATCCTATAACCTCAAATGCCGCTACAACATATCCAACACCAAAGGGGCCTTCATAGCTGAGAACTTCCGCTTGACACTCTTTACCTTCAAGCGCTCCCGCCATAATTTCAAACGACCGCAATCCGCATTCAGCTGCTGCTTCACAAAGAAGAGGATCAAGCGTAAACAAGCGATCGAGGTTGTTCTGAGAGAAGATGCCTACAATTTGTGCGTCAAATTCAGGACCTGCTGCAGCATAACCATAGGGACCGTCGGAGGTAAGTTTATGAGAGAGATCTCCACTTGCAAGTAACACCGTTGTAGTTTCAGTCTCCTGAGCAACACGCGCAATGATTTTACCTACTTGCCTATGCACAACAGAGGGCAATCCCGATAATCCGACACGCACTATTTTGTATTGATCCAGTGAGTCACGAAGAAACGAAAGCGGCACATATGCTGCATGATCAAGCTCTTCAACTTCTTTACCGCTGCCCACCGTAAGAATCCCTGCCGCTTTAAGTTCTTGCGCTAACAGCCATTCAAATTCAGTATCGTTGAGAACTTCAAGACGCTCTTGCGGCGCCATAAATTGTGCCATGCTCCCTTCGGAAGCCTCAGAAAGAGAAACGTAAAAACCGTCTCTATACAAAGGAGCATGAGGTGAGATCACCACAATGGTTTGAGGATGATGCTGCTGTATGCGTTGAGCAACTTCCTCATACGCATCAATAGTAGCCTGAATAGCTTTTTCTTCACCGCGACCAACCGTCGGCACAATAAGCGGTGGATGTGGAATAGCGTATGCCGCAACGATGCCCATAAAATCCCTACCTTACCCAAAGCACTCATTCATGCATCTGCTTTTTATTCTGCACGTTATAGTTCTTCTTTATGCTAGTAGCGCATTAAGCAGAAAATGGACACAGAAGATTACTTGCAATCGTCACGTTAGAATTTTGCTATTGTTTTGCGGTTAAAGATTCACACAGCCTTATAGACAGCTCTGCCATACCTAGTAAACAAACGCCGTTATTAGCCAAAGCACATCAGAATCAATTGACGGCTGCTGGACATCAATCAGCTAGTCGAGTACCTCAGTAATTGCTGCCAGAAGCTCATCATACTCCTCGAATGCTGGAATTTCAGGATTGTCAGCCTTGATTGCATCAGTGCTCTTAAAGAGAAACCCTGCCTTACCGGCTTTGATCATCGCCACATCATTATGAGAATCCCCTGCTGCAATGGTATTAAAACCGCACGATTGCAGTGCTCGCACGGTCGTCAACTTGGATTCAGGACAACGCATAGCAAATCCCGTAATTTCTCCGTCATCTGCAACTACAAGCTCATTGCAAAACAAGGTGGGCATTCCAAGCTTTTTCATAAGAGGCTTTGCAAATTGGGTAAAGGTATCTGAGATGATAATAACCTGCGCACGATCACGCAATGCATCTAAAAACTCTTTGGCACCCGGAATAGGATCAATAGTCGCAATAGTATCTTGAATCTCTTGCAATCCCAAACCATGCTCTTTCAAGATGCCTAAACGCCACTGCATAAGCTTGTTATAGTCAGGTTCATCACGCGTGGTTCGAGAAAGCTCAGGGATTCCGCTTGCCTTTGAAAATGCAATCCAAATCTCAGGTACC
Organism: uncultured bacterium; assembly: GCA_905215035.1. Lineage (GTDB taxonomy): Bacteria > Actinomycetota > Coriobacteriia > Coriobacteriales > Eggerthellaceae > Anaerotardibacter. The sequence continues at coordinate 11,866 of CAJMOJ010000033.1, read as the reverse complement.
AATACGCCTTCCAAATCAAGACATACAACATCCATGTCAGACAAATCCTCTCTGGTACTTCTCTGTGCGCCCATAACCTAGAAAAAAGCCTTAACCGCAATACAAAGTACCACGATCTTGCTTGCGCATCTTTTAACTGAAATAAACCATACTAAAAAACACGCGTGCTCATGCTTCTCAGAGTAAACCTTATCGAGAAACGGCGTATTATCGCTATACTGACTAAAAACAATATCCCTAAAATAATGAGCATTATCATACAAGTATGCCGCGACAATATTTCCCTCGAGCGCGGCATCCCCAACAAGTAAAAGGAACTACCATGACTCTCACAGAACGCGCTCAACAAGATCCCGCCTATCTATGGGATCTCACTGATATCTACCCTGACGACGACGCCATGCGCGCAGCACTGCAAGAGGCACAAAGCTATCCCGATCAGCTTGCTGCCTACGCTGGAACCATCTCCCAAGATGCAACAAAACTTTTAGAGTTCATGCGACTTGATGATGAAGTGAGCGTGGCCCTTGGCAAGCTTGTAAATTACGCAGAACGCAAAAGTGATGAAGATACGCGCGTTTCTACTTATCAAGATCTCTCAGCACAAGTAATGAATCTCTATGTCTCTATCTCAGCAGCGAACTCATGGGCTACTCCTGAGCTGCTAACTCTAACTGAAGCGGAAATGGAAGCATTTTATGCCGATGAGCCTGATCTGCTTCTCTATAAACGTGCGATCGATCTTATTTTTCAGCAGCGCGACCACACACTCTCACCAGCAGAAGAAGCCCTTCTTGCTAAAGTGGGAGAACTCGCTCAACAACCAGGTAATATCTATTCACTTCTCAACGACGCTGATTTAACTTTTCCTGATGCCTATGACTCAGAGGGCAAAGTTCACCCCGTTACCCATGGAACCTATATACCACTTATGATGTCACCCGATAGGACCTTGCGTGAGTCAGCTTTTCACGCGCTCTATTCGGTCTATCAGCAGTTCCGCAACACTTCGGCCGCAACGCTTTCAGCACAAATGAAACAACAACAGTTTTATGCCGATGCACGCAACTACACCTCAACACTTGAGCGTTCACTTACCAACAATGAAGTACCTGTCGAGGTTTACACCAATTTAATTAATACAGTTCATACACATCTCGATGCGCTCCATCACTACACCTCATTACGCAAAGAACTACTCGCCCTTGATACGCTTCATTTTTGGGATCTCTATGTTCCTATAGTAGAGAATTTTGAAATGACTTTTACGTATGAAGAAGCATGCGCAATCATACTTGAAGCACTTAAGCCCCTCGGAGAAGAGTACTGTGCCCTTGTCAAAGAAGCGCTCAATAATCGCTGGATCGACGTCTATGAAAACCCCGGTAAACGCTCAGGCGCCTATTCCGCGGGCAGCTATGGCATGCATCCCGTTATGCTTCTCAATTTCCAAGGGCAACTCGACGATGTATTTACCCTAATTCATGAAATGGGACACTCAATTCACACCTATCTCTCATGTGAACATCAGCCTATCGCCTATTCAAATTACGTAATCTTCGTAGCTGAAGTAGCATCAACCTGCAACGAAGCTCTTCTTACCCACTATTTCCTTGATCACGCAAGCTCAAAAACCGAGCGTGCTTATTTACTCAATCACTTCCTTGAGCAGTTCCGTGCTACGTTATATCGGCAGACCATGTTTGCGGAATTCGAACTCAAAATCAATGAACTCACTGCTACGGGCGTTGGACTTACTGCCGATACCTTATGCGCTCTGTATGCTGATCTCAATAAAGAGTACTTTGGCAGCGCTGTTGAACTTGATGATGAAATTACTCTTGAATGGGCGCGTATCCCTCATTTTTATTACGACTACTATGTCTACCAATACGCCACGGGATTTGCTGCTGCCATCGCGTTGTCTGAACGCATTTTGCACGGTGGACAATCTGCAGTCGATGCGTATCTCGAGTTCTTATCGGGCGGTTGCTCAAAGCCCCCTATTGCGCTTCTGCAAGGTGCGGGAGTTGATATGACTACCCCTCAACCAATTGATGAAGCACTCAATACCTTTTCTTCCTTAGTAGATGAAATGGCTGCACTTATGCATGAACTCTCATAAAAGTTGAAACACACTCAGTTAGCGGGAATCTCCACAGAGGGGTTCCCGCTCGTAAACACATTGAGAGATGCGGTATAGAAACCTTTAACGCAACAGGCGTTAAACGCCTTAAACACTAAAGATATGAACATTAGAGATATTCAGTGGGATACCGTTTGTCCTTATATTCAGGATGATGTTTGAGCATACGCCAACGACATAGACGCGTAATGACAAGTGCAACAAGTGCTATAGCCAAAAACATTCCCGTTAATTCAAGAACAGACCAATTTCCCTCAAAGAGCGCATAAAGGCTGGCCAGCAAAAAGAAAGCAGACAAAATAAGTGTCAGGATAGTAAACACTTTAATAAGAACCTCTTTTGCGCGCATAGGTGACTTGGTCCATGATACAAAAAAGTAAATACCTAACGCCAAAATAACCAAGGCGATAACGAGAGGCAATGACTGACCTAATCGCGCTATTGCACCCATATGATCGCCTCCTTATTTCATCTTTGCTAGTACCTAACAAGAGAAATACTCTAACTTACCCTACACGACCGCACTGGACACTACCACTGTATTGCATGGTGCCACTTTATGCGGGAATTACAGAATACCGTATTAACGTTATCAATGGTAAAGAAGAATAATCTCAACACAGATTTTACCTGCATTTTTCATCCATAACTATACAAGAAGATTACCCTATGCGATGGATTCTCGCCGTTTTACCCCCGCTCAAAGCCTCAATACGGTGGTATGCTATTTATAGATTTGATGCCTGCTCAGCAGACAACAAGGTAGGCAGAAAAGAGATGAAACGCATGAATTTTAACTGCGGCGACCATGTGATGTATGCAAACTACGGAGTATGTGAGATTGTCGCTATCGAGCAACGACCTGACTTCCAAGACCCTGATAAAACTATCAACTACTATCAACTCAAACCGCTCAATGAACGACTTGGCAAAGTTCTCTTACCCGAATCGCGCTTAGAGGCCGTGCGTCCTGCATTAAGCAAACAAGAGGCACTTGACCTTATTGATAATGTTGAGGTCATTTCAGTTGATGCATTCACTGATAAAAGCCATAAGGCCATCGAAGATCATTTTCGTACGCTCTTGCGCAGCAACAATATTGAAGATGTTGTATGCGTGGTAAAGAGCATGCATTCGCGCATTATGGAGCAGACTGAATGCGGGAAAAATCCTTCAACCTCCTACCTTCGTCTTGAAAAAGAAGCGCGTAAGCGCTTCCATTCCGAAATCGCCTACGCGCTTGCTATTGAAGAAGATGATGTCGAGGGTTTTATTAGATCACGGATTGAAGGTTAGCTCACTGCTACCTTAACCTCATCGACCTCTTTACCGGCGCTAGGATCATTAAAGATTCCTATATCCATATCTCCCGCTTGTTTTGCCACAATGGTAGTAATAACGGCGTCACCGGTGACGTTTACCATAGTACGCGCCATATCCAAGATACGGTCGATACCCATAACTAAGGCAATGCCCTCCAAAGGTAGTCCAATCGAATTAAAGACCATTGAAAGGGTAATAAGACCAACTGAAGGCACTCCTGCTGTACCAATAGACGCTAATGTTGCCGTTGTTATGACCGTAAGGTACTCCGTTGGACCTAGTTGGAATCCAAAAATCTGTGCCGTAAAGACAACAGCAACGCCTTGCATAATGGCAGTACCATCCATGTTGATCGTAGCGCCCAGCGGAATAGTAAACGAAGAAACGCGACGATCAACGCCCATTTTCTTCTCTAGCGTTTCAATATTGAGCGGGATGGTTGCATTCGAGGTTGCCGTTGAAAAGGCAAAAGCCATAACTGAAACAAATTTTTTCAAGAACATAAGCGGATTGACCCGCGCAAAAATAACCAGAAGAAGCATATAAACAATCAAGCACTGCACCCCAAGCGCTGCCAAAACACCCACAATATATTTGAGCATAGGCAAAAAGGCATCAAATCCGATATTGGCAAAGGTGCGTGCAAGCAAACAAAAGACACCGAGTGGTGCAACATACATGACCATAGAAGTCATTTTCATCATGATGTCATTAAACTGCTCAAACAGAGAATGTACCGTCTCAACACGACGCCCCATAATGGCCAAAATAACACCAATAAACAGAGCAAAGAAGATAATAGCGAGCATATTGCCTTCTGCAAGCGCCCCTAAAGGATTCTTAGGAATAATAGCAAGAAGCGTCTCAGAAACCGACGTTTCTTGTGCTGTTTGCAGCTCAGAAGTATCACTCGTAACAACAGAGGACATATCAACACCCGCTCCAGGGCTAATCGCATTGCCAATAGACAGAGCAAGGGTGATAGCAATTGCGGTTGTGCAGAGATAAAACAAAAGAGTCTTAATGCCGACACTGCCAAGCGTTTTAATATCAATGGCAGCAGCACCACAAATAATTGAGCAGAACACAAGCGGAACAACAAGCATTTGCATCAAGCGAATAAAGCCTTGTCCCACAATATAGAACAAGCCTTCAACAATATATTCATCAAACCAGCCTTCTTGAGGAAGCGTGTAATGGATTACAACACCCACAATAAGACCGGCTAACAATGCTAAAAGGATACTTGCAGTCAGACCAAGCTTTTTACGCTTTCGCTCCGGATCCTTAGGTGCTAAATGGTTAACGACTTCCATCTAGTCCTCCTTTGCTATCAATCCGGATGAGATCATATACATATGCAGATCCTCATCCCAACGAGGCATCGTATAAACACCTGTCAATTCAAGCATGAGGTCTTCCAGCTCAATTGTATAAGCATCTGCTTCGTCATATTTACCAACGAGATTCTGACTCGGAAGACCCGCAAGATCTAGAATGCGTTTTGCAAATTCGAAACGAGAGCACGTTCCTCGTGATGCAATATGAAACAATCCATACTCTGCCGCTTCGATAATAGCAAGCGTTGCAGCAGCAACTGAAGCAGTTGAAGTCGGTGAAGAAAACTGATTGGCGGCAACTTCAATTGGCGCTCCTGTGCGACCCGCCTCAAGCACTTCACTAAAAAGCCAGCCGGGCCGATCGTCATAAACCCACGATGAACGCAAGATAATATGCTGCGGATTTAATTCACGAACAAACGTCTCTCCCGCAAGCTTTGAACGACCATAAATATGGATGGGATCAGGAGTGTCAAACTCGTTAACCAAAACATGCGATTTGCCAGAATACACATCGTCAGTTGAAAAATGAACAATGGTAGCACCCACCGACTCACTTGCGACAGCCATATTGCGCGCGCCAAGCGCATTGAGACGATATGCCTCGAGTTTATCAATAGCACCATCAGCTGAAAGAAGTGCCGCACAATTAATAACAATATCGGGGCGATTAATAGCAGCAAAATTAGTAACCACGTCAAGATCGGTGATATCAACCTCTTTATCAGACGTAACTACTGCATATTTACCATGGTCGATAAGGCGTACTAACGCAGATCCAACACGCCCTGAAGCACCCGCAATCCAGACCACTTGCTGAGGACCAATACGCATGACTCTCCCCTTTCCTCATACACAACGGGTAAGTCTAGCGGAAAAGGCTCTCCAAAAAGTCCACGACGACAGATTGATACGCTATTGAAAGCGCAGACTGTCTAACGATTATCCACTGACTCAGGATACAGATCATGCTGGCTTAAGCGCTGCCACGCAACTTCTTCCCATCGCGTTCCCGCTTTTCCATAATTGCAGTAAGGATCGATTGAAATGCCACCGCGGGGAGTAAATTTCCCCCACACTTCAATGTATTTTGGATCCATCAGGGCGATAAGGTCATTCATGATGATATTAATGCAGTCTTCATGAAAATCCCCATGATTGCGGAAGCTAAAAAGATACAGTTTAAGGCTCTTTGATTCCACCATGCGCTCTGCAGGAACATAAGAAATGTAGATCGTTGCAAAATCTGGCTGACCCGTAATAGGGCACAGTGAGGTAAACTCAGGGCAATTAAACTTTACAAAGTAGTCGCGATCAGGGTGTTTGTTGATAAACGTCTCTAAAACCTCAGGTGCATAGTCATCTCGGTATTCTACATCCTGATTTCCAAGAAGCGTTACAGTTAATTCCTGCTCTCGTGGGGTATGTGCTGTCATGATACTTGTTTTCCTTTTCTATGACGTATATCTACTCATGCGCATTGTTGTGTGTGTTGTGTGCGTTGTGCGTATTGTCCAAAAGAGGATCCGTGCAACCATTACGCTCAAACGCACGCATCCTATCGAGACAGGTTGCACAAACACCACAAGGCTCATCGCCACCTTCGTAACATGACCAAGTCAGCTCATAAGGAACACCAAGGACAAGTCCCCGTTTGACAATGTCTGCTTTTGACCACTCCACAAAAGGTGCTTCAAGATGAAGTTCTCCTCCTGTCCCTGCGACAATAGCAGCATTCATTGCCTGCACAAACTCAAGCGAACAATCAGGGTAGGCATCCCCTGCCCAATCATCATGATGTGCGCCATAAAAAAGAATTGAACATTCAAGCGAAAGAGCCATCGATGCCGCTGCTGACAAAAACAAGCCATTCCGAAATGGTACATAGGTACTCACAAAAGCAGAATCAGAATCACGTAATTGCTGGGCATAGCTTTCAGCCGGAATAGCCTGATCAGAATGATTCAAAAGCGAAGAATTGCTTTCAACAAATACGCTGGTAAGATCAAGCGTTTTAAGATCAACCCCATAGTAGTCGGCAACTGCTTGTGCCGCCTGTAATTCACGATGATGTTTTTGGCCATAATATACACGAAGCGCCGTTACGTGTTGTGCTCCATATGTCTGCACTGCTTGAGCAAGAAGCGTTGTGGAATCAAGACCGCCACTACACAACACCAGTACTTTTGTAGCCATAAAACCCTACACTCCCTTTACTTCATGAGGCCAAATTATTTTATGCAACTGTAGCTGAAGACGAACATTTGCCAAACGATATCGCTGCATATAATCAACTATTTCAGCGGGGTCAAGAACACCACTAACGGGACTCAAAAACACCTTTGTACGCTCGAATAAGTGATGGTCAAAACAGAGCGTGCGCATATGATCTAAATCAGAAAGATCCCCTACCACAAATTTAAGCGTATCGCGCAAAGTAAGAAGCGATAAATTCTCCACACACATGCGATCATTCATATTTGATGAGGGCGCTTTCCAATCCATGGTAAAACTGATAGTAACCGCACTAAGTTGTTCGCGTAAAGCAGCATACACATCAAGACAACATGATCCGTTTGTTTCCAATTCTATCCATAACCCTGGACAAGCAATGTTCAACGCAGTAAGCAACTCGGGGAGCGCTGGCTGCAAAAGAGGCTCGCCTCCCGTTATGGTTACACATGACACACCTGAACGAGAAACCCAATCAACAAGCTCTTGTAACGTAGCCGTCTCGAAAGAAGCATGAGGATCATTTGCCCACATAGTATCGCAATAAGAGCACTGTAAATTACAGTGAGGAAAGCGAATAAAACATGCAAGTTTTCCTGCCTGCTGCCCCTCACCATTAATGGAAATAAATCGCTCTGCTATCGGTATGCGTCTATCACTAATCAACTGATCAGTACTTGATTTCATCTCAGCTTTCCCATCAGATACACCCATGCATTTTTGCAATCAAACTCAAACCCTAAAAACTCTTTTATGCATTTTGCTCAGGTGAATAATAAGCACAGTTATTCGGTGTCTCATACACCTCAACACGCGTCACTGGCAATCCTTGCGCACATAATCGATCACAAAAATAATGAGCAAGATTCTCTGCTGTCGTTCTAAACGGCATGATTGAAAGTTCAAATCCTTCTTCTTTAAGACAGTCTAGCGTTTGCTGCTTGAGCGATCCTTGTTCAACAATAAAACTATGATCAAGCTCTTCAGTAAGATCGCGCACTGCTTGTTTAAAGTCACCGAAATCAATCACCATATCTTTCATGGTGCCTTCTGTCTGCAACGCTGGCTGCTCGATATACACAACAACGCGCCACCGATGCCCATGGAGATTTTCACATTTTCCATGATAATCAGTTAAAAAATGCGCTGCATCAAATGAGCTTTCTGTCTTTAATCCAAACACGTCGCACAACTCCTTATCTCTGTCTACATCCTTTGTATCACAGCAGAAGAACTCAGCAAAACTTCAAGAGCGATTATCACATAGTACTACACCAAAATTATTGCTCATAAGACCGTATTGCCAAGCTCTCCATAAGCGTCATCCTTTACAATCGAGAGAAATATTTTTTGTATTTTTACATTTGAAATAATGACAGCGCTCCAGGCAACTGAACCAGAGGTGATTATGAGCAAACGCGACGACATCAAAAAAGTCCTCATTATCGGATCCGGTCCAATCATCATTGGGCAAGCGTGCGAATTTGATTATTCTGGCACCCAAGCCTGCAAGGCACTCCGCCGACTCGGGTATGAGATTGTCTTGGTCAATTCAAATCCCGCTACCATCATGACAGACCCTGATACCGCTGATGTGGTCTATATTGAACCACTCAACATTGACCGTATTGAGCGCATTATCGAAAAAGAACGCCCTGACGCTCTCCTTCCCAACTTAGGCGGACAATCAGGACTCAATCTTGCTGCCGAGCTTTCCAATGCGGGTATTCTTGATAAATACAACGTTAAAGTAATTGGCGTTCAGATTGATGCTATTGAGCGCGGCGAAGATCGCAATGCGTTTAAAGCAACTATGGAGTCTCTCGGTATTGAAATGGCGCGCTCTGAAGTTGCGTACAGCGTCGAGGATGCAGTCGCCATTGCAAAACGTCTTGGCTATCCTTGTGTGCTCCGCCCTGCTTACACTATGGGTGGCACTGGTGGCGGTCTTGTATTTGATGAAGAGGAACTACGCATTGTAGTAGCACGCGGTTTGCAAGCAAGCCCTGTTCATGAGGTATTAGTTGAGGAGTCGGTACTAGGCTGGGAAGAGCTCGAGCTTGAAGTCGTACGTGATTCTAAGGGTCAGATGATCACCGTTTGCTTCATCGAAAACATTGATCCTATGGGTGTTCATACGGGTGATTCATTCTGCGCTGCTCCTATGCTTACTATCTCTGAAAATGTACAGAAGCGTTTGCAAGAAAAATCCTACAAGATTGTTGAAGCAGTACAGGTCATTGGTGGCACCAATGTTCAATGGGCACATGACCCCAAAACTGATCGTGATGTCATCATCGAAATCAATCCTCGTACTTCCCGCTCATCCGCACTTGCCTCCAAAGCCACTGGTTTCCCTATCGCTTTGGTATCTGCCATGCTTGCAAGTGGTTTAACTCTTGATGAAATCCCTTGCGGCAAGCACGGCACTCTTGATAAATACGTTCCTGGCGGTGACTACATTGTTTTGAAATTTGCACGTTGGGCATTTGAAAAATTTAAGGGTGTTGAAGATAAACTGGGCACTCAAATGCGTGCTGTTGGCGAGGTTATGTCTATTGGCAAAACCTACAAGGAGGCATTCCAGAAAGCTATTCGATCTCTTGAAACAGGTCGCTATGGTCTCGGATTTGCTAAAAACTTCAATGATCTCTCAAAAGAAGAGCTTCTTGATTTGCTTGCAACACCAACCAGTGAGCGTCAATTCATCATGTATGAAGCTCTTCGCAAAGGTGCCACCGTTGAAGAACTTCATGAACTCACTCATATTAAGGCTTACTTTATTGAGCAGATGAAAGAGCTCGTTGACGAGGAAGAGGCGCTTCTTGCTCATGCGGCAGGGCAACCCCATACGTTCCCCTCTGATGAAGCATTTTTATCGGCTAAAAAGAATGGTTTTGCTGATCGCTACTTAGCGCAATTGCTTGACTTGCCTGAAGTTGATGTGCGCGCTCATCGCCTGGAACTTGGCATCACCGAAGCTTGGGAAGGTGTACATGTCAGCTCAACCGCAGATTCTGAATATTACTATTCGACCTACAATGCGCCTGATTTAACACCCACAACTACGGGTCGCAAGATCATGATTTTAGGTGGCGGCCCTAACCGCATTGGCCAAGGTATCGAGTTTGACTACTGCTGTGTTCATGCTGCTATCTCCTTGAAGCGTCTTGGCTTTGAAACCATTATTGTAAATTGCAATCCTGAGACGGTTTCTACTGACTACGACACATCAGACAAGCTCTACTTCGAGCCCTTAACGGCTGAGGATGTACTCTCAATCTATGAAAAAGAAAAACCACTCGGTGTCATTGCCCAGTTCGGCGGTCAAACGCCACTCAATTTGGCGCGTGAGCTTGAAGCAGCTGGGGTAACCATTTTGGGAACCAGTCCTGAAATTATTGACTTGGCAGAAGATCGTGATCGTTTCCGCGCCATCATGGACTCACTTGAGATTCCTATGCCTGAAGCAGGTATGGCAGTCACTACCGATGACGCGCTCGAGATTGCTCACAGAATTGGTTACCCTGTCATGGTTCGTCCTTCGTATGTTTTAGGCGGACGAGGCATGGAAGTGGTCTATGACGACGAAAATCTGTGCTCCTATATGGCAGCTGCTGTTGGTGTAACACCTGATAGACCAATCTTGATCGATCGCTTCTTGAACCACGCACTTGAGTGTGAAGCAGATGCAATTTGCGATGGAACTGATGCCTTTGTTCCTGCAGTTATGGAACATGTTGAGTTGGCGGGCGTTCATTCTGGTGACTCGGCTGCTATTCTCCCCTCCGTCACCATTAGTGATGAGCACCTTGCAACAATTAAAACTTATACCAAAAAGATCGCTGAAGCGATGCACGTTGTTGGATTAATGAATATCCAATACGCTATTGAAGGCGATACGGTCTACGTGCTTGAGGCCAACCCACGCGCAAGTCGCACTGTTCCTCTGGTATCTAAGGTATGTGGCATCCAGATGGTACAACTTGCAACCGAAGTTATGACGACACCTTTGACTGGTCTTCCTTCTCCAGTACCTACCCTACAGGAAGCTCACTATGCCCACTACGGCGTTAAAGAAGCAGTGTTCCCCTTCAATATGTTTCCTGAGGTTGACCCTGTTCTTGGCCCTGAGATGCGCTCGACTGGTGAGGTTCTTGGTCTTGCACCAAGCTTTGGCGAAGCATTCTTTAAATCACAAGAAGCAACTCAGACAGCCCTTCCTCTTGAAGGCACAGTGCTGATTTCAGTTTCTAACCGCGACAAAGAAGAGCTTCCTGCAGTAGCGCAAGCCTTCCTTGATGCAGGCTTTACCCTAGCAACTACTCAAGGTACCTATGATTACTTAGCTGGCCAAGGCATTGAATCAACCTTGGTTAAGAAATCATTTGAAGGCCATCCCAACTTGATTGACCTTATTGAGCAGGGCGATATCGCTATGGTAATCAATACTCCTTCCACCAGTGCTGAGAGCGCTGCTGATGACTCCTATATTAGAAAGACTGCCATTAAGGCACACATTCCTTATATGACCACTATGGCAGCCGCACTTGCAAGCGCCCAAGGCATCAAAGCAGTAAAAGAAGCTGATAAACCAAGCGTAATGTCCTTGCAAGAGATTCATGCACATATCTCGTACGAATAAGCATTAGCAAACATACAACAATCAATAAAAGCGATGGGGTTACAGCATAATCCCATCGCTTTTTTATGGCTCCTTGCCACCAATTATCATGATGGAAGAATACCTTTCTTTACCTTAATTTCTGACCATGCTATATTGCCACTATATAATTTAGTTTTAGGTTACAACGGCCAAACTACT
>CAJMOJ010000032.1 GCA_905215035.1 uncultured bacterium | reverse complement strand
GTGCGCTTCTATCTTTATTGATACATATTGATACGATTCTAACACGGTTATGTACTCGACATTCAATAAGTAAATACAGAAGCTTTGAGCTTCTGTATTTCATCATCGGTAAGCTCACGCCACTCACCAAGCTCAAGATTACTAAGTGTAAGTGGACCCAATGATTTGCGGACCAACTCTTTTACTGGATGACCGATCGCTTGCATCATACGCTTTACCTGTCGTTTACGTCCTTCGTGAATAGTGAGCTCCACCCAAGATGTTTGCGTATGAGGATCATACGAACATACACATGCCCGTGCGGGAGCTGTAGGCCCGTCGTCTAAAACAAGTCCATTCTCTAGTTTGTATAAACTCCGTTCAGACACACGCCCAGCAACGCGCGCATGATAAGTTTTATCAACATGAAATGATGGATGAAGCAGTGTATTCCCCAACTCTCCATCAGTAGTAAATAACAGCAACCCTCGCGTATCTTGATCAAGCCTTCCAATAGGAAAAAGCCCCGGATAACGCTCAAGGGGCAACAAATCCGCCACCGTTTTACGACCATGAGGATCTGACATAGTTGTCAGATAACCTGCAGGCTTGTTAAGCATGAGAACCACTGAATTTTCTTGCGGCAACGCGATAGGCTTTCCGTGAACCGTAACGGTGTCGTGTTCGGGATCAATTTGACAGGCAAGCGAGGTCATAACATCGCCATTTACCGTTACTGCACCTGAGATGATCAAAGACTCGCTTGCTCGACGGCTTGCCACGCCACAACGCGCTAAAAACTTGTTGATGCGCATCATCTGAGTCATAGCATTAATCGTCTTCATCAAACTCGAGTTGCGAAAAATCAATCTTGTCCACAACCCCTGATGCCTGGCTAATTGCTTCATCAAGCAGCATTTGCATAGCGTCTGCTACCTTAGCGTCACCTTCATCAACAATCTCAAACGTTGCCTCTCCCTCTTCACCTTCAAGAACAGCAATGGTAGCAGCATCTGCCGTAACAACATTTAGACGTTCAGCAATAAAAGCTCGCGTCTCATCATCAGGAGCAAAGGATTCCAAATCGGGCAGATCTGCAAGTGAGCGCAAGCCAAAACGCTCCAGAAACGTTTTAGTAGTTGCATATACCGTTGGATTACCGGGCGTATCTTGAACGCCCGCCTCACGCAAAAGTCCTTTTTCGACAAGTGAATTGATCGAGCTATCAGAGTTAACGCCACGCACTGATGCAACACCATTGCGCGTAATTGGTTGACAGTATGCCACCACAGCAAGCGTCTCAAGTGCCGCTTGGGAAAGCTTTCGTGTATCCCATGAGACAACATAACGTTCGATCAAATCATGATATTGAGGATGCGTAGTCAAACGCCAACCCCCTGCAACTTCACGGAGTTGAATGCCGCTATTTTCTTGCAGCAGTTCTGCAGCACGCCTTTCGAGAGCAGATTGCACTGACACCACATCAACCGTAAGCATGTCTGCGAGAGTAACTACGCTTACCGGCTCATCAGTGACAAACAGAAGCGCTTCTGCAGCATGCGCAATATCGGCCTGCATTGGCTCAGTACCCCCAGTCCAATCAAAAATGCATTGGGATTCTTCTATCATCTCTTTGAACTTCCTTACTGATTTACATCAACCGACATACCAACTGATGGATCAACTGATGCTGATGGATCAACTAACACTTCAATCGACGTATCATGCGATGGTCTATGTAATTCAAATGACCTATTGGTCGGTATGTTGTCTTCAGTATTAACAGGCGAAATCACAATATCGCCAAACAAATGATCTTGTACAACATCGACTTCTGATCGTTTAAACAATTCCAGTACAGCAAGAAATGTAACTACAATTAGGCGCGGATCATCTGACGAAGATATCAAATCAGAAAAACGCACGGTTACACCTTTTCGCATAAGAGCACCAATCTCTTGAATACGCGTCTCAAGAGGAATAATTTTTGCCGCAATATGTTCTGATTCGAGCAAAAAGACATCTCGGCGCGCAAGACAGTTTGCCAAGAGTTGACCGAGCCTATCAAGAGTTACTCCCTGTAAATAGTCAGGCATAAGGGAAAGCATTGAGCGATCAGGCCCAAAAGGACGCACGTGGATTTTTTGTTCGGCTTCTAAACGATTCTCAAGGGATCGAGCAGCATTCTTAAACTTTTTATATTCAAGCAATTGCTCTACTAGCATATCGCGCATTTCATAGGGCGATAGCTCGTCATCTTCGTGTTCGAGTTCCTCTGTGTCATGAGGAAGTAAACTTGCAGCTTTTAATTCAAGCAAGGTGGCCGCTACCACCAAAAAGTCACTTGCAACATCCAAGTCAACTTCCTGCATACGTTCTACTTCAGCCAAATATTGATCGGTAATTTCAGTAATAGCAATTTTGCCGATATCAACTTTTTGTTTGCTTACCAAATAGAGCAGAAGATCAAACGGGCCTTCAAAACTCTCTATGCGAACTCGATATGCCATGGACGACTCAACTGCTCGCTTCCCTATCAATAATCTATAAGCTTATGCTTTCTTGCTTCAACAAACCGAAACTGCATGCCTTATCATTACGGGATAAGCAGGGCAGCTACATTGCCTGCAGTAACGTTTAAATACATACTAATTAAGTTCATGTGTATTAAGTAAGGTAAAACGAATATTACGATCAGAAAAACGGGTAACGCATACTGCTGGATACGATAGTACTGAGGCAAATACTTTTGCGGCAAGATAAAAGCAAAAATCGACGAACCATCAAGAGGCGGGATCGGCAATAGATTAAAAAACATTAAGTACAAATTAACCATGATAAAAATAGGCAAAAAGACCCCATAGAAATACACAAACAAATCAGGTGCGGCCGTAGTATACATACCCTGGAGAGCAAACATAAGCACTGAACCAATAAGCGCTAAGATAAGATTTCCACTCGGACCTGCTAAGCCAACAATAAGATCATCGCGTCTGGGATTTTTAAAATTTGCAGGATTGTACGGCACAGGCTTTGCATAACCAAATACAGGACCACCCATAATGATAAGAAGGAGAGGCAAAATAACCGTGCCAAAAGGATCAATGTGCTTAAGCGGATTAAAAGAAAGCCTTCCATGAGCCTTGGCGGTGTTGTCACCTAATTTCCACGCTGCCCAACCGTGCATAAATTCATGAAAAACAATAGCTGGAATAAACGCCAACACATTGCAAATCATTATGATAATTTGAATTTCACTCATAGTTGATCAGTATAGCAGGAACAGAGATCATAAAATCCATTAGCTCGCAATACCTCATAAACTCCAATCGCAACAGAATTGGATAAATTTAAAGAACGTTTGTTGCTTTTCATAGGAATACGAACACATTGATCAGCATAGCGATCAAGAATGTCTTGATCTATTCCTCGAGACTCACGTCCAAAAATTAAATAAACCTCACCTGTTATAGGAGCATCATAGAGACTGTGATCGGTTTGTCCCGTAAAAAAGATCAGCTGATCATGATGATGCGCTTCTAAAAATTCTTGTGTTGAACCCCACCGATGCAAAACAACATCTTCCCAATAATCCATACCCGATCGACGGATATTACGCTGCGTAAGATGAAAACCCATAGGCTCCACAAGATGTAATTCTGCGCCTGTACACGCACACGTGCGAGCTATATTTCCTGTGTTCTGAGGAATTTCGGGCTCAAACAACACAACATGTATCTTAGGAAACACATCATGAGGAAAGTCTGTCATTTCCGCATCCATATCTATCCTAGTCTTTACAAAAGCTAATTCTACGCCTAATCCTACTTACTCTTGCGCGTATCTCTTTGCTTCACTTTCAATCAACTCAGAAAGTTCAATCCACTCTTCTTCGTGCGCAGAGAGACTCTTTTTAAGTTGTGCATGCTCCGCAATCACATCACTCGATGCTTCTTCATTCGTATAAAACGATGGATCTGCAAGAAGCGCCATAACCTCTTCCATACGCGCGCTTTCCTGTGCAATCAACGCATCAAGCTCCTGCACACGTTTTCTTTGAGTTTTGAGTGCCGCATAAGCTTTGTTGCGCGCCTGCGCTTCACGTCTTTTCTGTTCTTTAGATTTTGGAGCAGAACCTTTTTTTATGTCACTTTTCTGCTCTTGAATCTCATTGTCGCCTATTGAATTAACATGGTGTGCTTCATTTTGTTTTACTTGCTTGAGCGTGCGTGAAGATTGGGCCTTATCGCGCGCCTGCTCTTCTTCATCAGTTTGACCACTCTTGAAAAGATAGTAATCATAATCCCCATCATAGGCGGTCACAGAACCAGGTTTAATCTCGATAATTTTATTAGCAACAGATCGGATAAGATGGCGATCATGCGAAATTAAAACAATAGTTCCCTCAAATTGTTTAAGCGCCTGCTCTAGAATGTCTGCACTTGCAATATCAAGATGATTCGTTGGCTCGTCAAGACACAATAGAGGACTTGGCGCAACGAGCATCTTTGCAAGTGCTAATCGACACTTCTCGCCACCTGATAAGACACCCACTTTTTTATCTACATCATCAGCAGTAAATAAGAAGGACCCCAATAATGTTCTTACCTGCGAGATAGACCAACCAGGTGCAACTCTATCAAGTTCTTCAAACACAGTATTACCTGGATGCAGTTCTTCAAGCTGATGTTGAGCAAAATACGTTTTGCTCACATGTACACCATATTTAATTTCACCTGAATCGGGTGCCAAAACACCAGCAATCATCTTCATGAGCGTCGATTTACCTGCACCATTTGGACCAACAAGTGCAACTTTTTCGCCTCGATAAAGCGAGAGATCAAGATGATCATAAATCACTTTATCCTCAAAAGCTTTGGAAACATTTTCACAAGAAACTACTAAGTCTCCTGTGCGGGGTGGTTGTTTAAAATTGAAATGAACCGTTTTGCGCTCATCAGGAACATGGATACGCTCCATTTTTTCAAGCTTTTTCACACGATCTTGAACTTGCTTTGCCTTAGTGGCCTTATAGCGGAAGCGTTCAATAAATGCCTCCATATGTTCAATCTCACTTTGTTGTTTAGCTGCTTGCTCCTTGAGTTGCTCAAGCCAGGCTTCTCGTTGTTCTAAATAGCTTGAATAATTACCGCGATAGAGCTTGACACAACCATTGTCAATTTCAGCAACACGATCAACCATGTTATCTAAAAACTCGCGGTCATGGCTTACTACGATGACGCTCCCCTGGTAAGACCGCAAAAATCCTTCAAGCCAGGTTACCGATTCTAAATCCAAATGATTGGTTGGTTCATCTAAAAGCAGTACTTCAGGATTGCGGGTGAGGAGTTTTGCCAAAGCAATGCGCATTTGCCATCCACCAGAAAACTCCGTGGTAAGTTGATGAATCGACTCTTCATTAAAGCCGAGACCAAATAAAACACTTCGTACACGCGCCTCGAGCGTATAGCCCCCCATCGCCTCATAAGCGTCACGCGCACGCCCATACGCAGCAAGCAAAGTTTCGTTTTCATCTTGCTGCAAACTTTGAGTTTGTTTAAGTTTTTGTTCAAGTTCTACAAGGCGTTTTTCTGCTTGCATAATCTCTGTTTGAGCAGAAAGAACCTCCTCAAAAATGGGACGTTCTTGCATTTCAATAGCTTCTTGCTCAAGATAGCCAAGCTGAGCACCTTTAGCAAGAATTACCTTGCCGCTATCGGCGTCTTCTCTCCCTGAAATGATATTTAAAAGCGTAGTTTTTCCCGCTCCATTTGGCCCAACGAGAGCTAAACGATCGTATTCTTCCAAACGCAAAGAAACATCATGAAACAATACCCGTGATCCAAAAGATTTAGTTATTTTTTCGAGCTGCATAATCATAGCAACTCATTGTATCGCACAATAGCAAGCATCAATCAATATAAATGCGAGTTTCTTCATCTTTCACCAAACGATTGTTAGCTATGAAATCAATGAAGGTATCAACGCAATAGGGATGATAATTCTTATTGGAATATGCCATATAGATTGTATGAACAAACTCTTTCTTGGTCTCCTCATCAGACAAAAAAGGCTTTATAACTATCCCATCAATATTGCGTAGGAAGAAGGTATCTAAAAGTAATGCGACCTCGTTAGCGCTTGCAACAAACCCAGCCAGAATAGACTCATCCTCAAAAGCATGCTTAATATGATTAATGCCAAGCTCCTTAGACATTTCTTTAATTGCTCGACCGATAGGTACTTGATCGCGATACGACAATAACGTTACATCTTCAAGATCAACTGCAGTAAGGTACTCTTTTTGCGCTAAGGGGTTATCAGCCTGCATTGCAATAACGAGCTGCTGCTCAAGAAGCGGAATATACTCAATCTGAGGAATTTCTGGATCACGAGCCGCAAACACAACATCATGCGTTCCTTTTACGAGCCCATCAAGCAAAATTTCTGTTGGAGCTTGTGAAATATTAAAGTCGTGTTCATGCTCTACGCTGCTTTGGAATTTCATAAGCATACGCGGCAAAAAATCAGTTTGTATGGTAATAATGGCACCCATATCTATAGTGCCACCATCACTTTCACCTGCATAGCCCTTCATGATTGCCACACCTTTATCGAGCTGCTCAAGTGCAGAATTAACATACGTGAGGAACTCAGCGCCATATTTTGTTAATTCGACATTTCTACCCGCCTTTTGAAACAGAGAAACACCTAACTCTTGCTCTAATGACGAGATAGACCCTGACAAGGTTGGTTGGGTAATGAAAAGTTCTTTTGCTGATTTAGTGTAATGCTGCAGTTCAGCAAGTTTTCTGAAGTAATAAAGTTGAGAGAGATTCATACAATACTGCTCCTCTGTCGCTTGCCTTCTATATTAGCAGAATCCTATAAAAAGACGTTGATCTATCGGATCATTTTGTAGTGTATCAGCTCTTTGATGGACTAAATAACTATTATTGTATCTATATTTTTTCTATTAGAAATTAGACAGTCGCAGTGACAGTCGCTTGAATGTTTGCCAAATTATTCTTGTTATAGCAATCATGAATAGTGTAATACCACACTATTTGCTGATTCTGCCCCATCACAAAATCATACTCAAACACATCAAAAAAGTGGACCTGCTTTTGCAGGTCCACTTTTAAGGTACCAAAGTATGGTTAACAAATATACGCGCAATGCGTAGCTATCCTAGCCAAAACGATATTGAACACCCATGGTTGGCTGTGGGTACTCCCACTTCTCAAGAATGGTCTCACCGCAAAGCATACGGCAGGTACCACATTCAAGACAACCAGCGTAGTCAAAGATTGGATCGTCGCCCTCATCAGGAACCTTGTAGAGAGCAGCAGGACAGCACATTACAAGCTTGCGATACTCAGGATCGGTAACCTTAACGCCTTCCTTGATTTTGATGTGAGCGTTTTCTTCATCAACCTCAAACTTATCAAGGGAGAGTTTGTCGTCAACGTTAACGGTAATGTCGCAAACGTTAGGAAGCTTCGTCATAATGCCTTCACACCCTTCATAGCGTCCTTAGCCAACTTCATCATGCCAATCTTCTTGACTGGAGGCATAACCATCTTCAAAACATGCTGACGAGGCTCGCCATTGGTAATGAAGAGTTGATTCATGATGTCGCGAATCATCTCAGGATAACCATTGAACATACGTGGGCATTCCTCCAAGAATGCAGGAGCATCCTGATAGAGCTTCATATCACGCATGATGAATGAGTTGTCGAGCATGGTCTTATAAACAGAGAGACCATTCTTTGAAGTGTCGCCCTTGTCGATTGCCTGGATTGCAGCCTTAGCAGCAATCTCGCCAGAAGCAATTGCCAAGTCCATACCACGAACGGTATAACCAAGGTTCATGCACATCATAGCTGCATCGCCAGCAACTAATACACCGTTGCCAATAATCTCTGGCATCATCTTCAAGCCGCCTTCAGGAACAACATGGCCTGAATACTCAACGGTCTTACCGTCACGAATCAAAGGCTTGATCTCAGGACGGTTCTTGAAGTTCTCGAGCATCTGGTATACCGGAATATCCTGCTTAAGTACTTCAGACATAGTAGCTACGATACCGAGTGAAATGCTGTCCTCGTTTGCATAGATGAAAGCACCACCAATAACGCCGTTAGAAACACTACCAGCAAAGAGCCAAGAAGCTCCCTCTCCAGGGTTGCAAAGGAAACGTGACTCAATAACCTCAGCAGGCAAAGAAATAGTTTCTTTAGCACCAACCGCAACCTCATTGGTAGCAGGAGCATACTTAGAAAGTCCTGCTTTAGAGGTAAGAAGTGAGTTAACGCCGTCAGCAAGAATAACTACATGTGCACGAAGTTCATCACCAAACGCATTGATGCCGCAGACCTTACCATCTTCGATGATGAGGTCTTCAACAGCGATGCCATAAATATACTCAGCACCAGCATTCTCAGCCTGCTCTGCTAACCATTGATCAAATGGTGCGCGGAGAACGGTATAAGAAGCATTCTTGTCCTCTTCAAGCTCACGAGAAGTAAAATCAATCGTGAAGTTTGAATCAGGAGCCATCAAAGAAATACGCTCATGGGCAACTTTGCGTTGCAAAGGAGCGTCTTTCCAAGTATCAGGGAAAACCTGAGCCAAGGAGTGGGTGTAGATACGACCGCCAGTCATATTCTTAGCGCCAGAATATTGACCACGCTCAACTACGAGAACAGTTTTTCCAGCGGATGCCAAAGTGTAAGCTGCAACAGAACCTGCGCAACCTCCACCTACGACGATCACGTCGAAATCCGGTTCAAAGTCCGACATGTTTCTCCTTTCAGAGTAAGAACAAAAACAAGGTGCAACCCGCGATTAGAACATTGCGGACTGCACCTTGTAAAGAAACCAGGTTTACAGAGCTTCGATCAAAGCAGGGAGAACCTTGTAGATATCGCCAACGATACCATAGTCAGCCTGCTTAAAGATTGGAGCGTTAGCATCCTTGTTGATAGCGATGATGGTGTCAGCACCAGTAACACCTACCATGTGCTGCATCTGACCTGAGATACCCAAAGCGATGTATGCCTTAGGAGCAAGTTGGAGACCAGAAACGCCGATGTAGAGGTTACGTGGCAACCAATCAACATTCTCAGCGAGAGGACGAGAGCAACCAAGTTCGCCGCCAACCTTAGCGCAAAGATCACGTGCCATTTGGAGGTCAGCTTCCTCAGCAAAGCCACGACCAGCACCAACAACAACGTCAACCTTGGTGAGGTCAGCACCCTCACGAGGTACTTCCTTGGTACCACGAAGTACCAATGGTTTTGCAGGAGCAGTGTAAGCAATGGTCTCAACAGTGTCAGTACCAGTTGCTTCACCATCACCAAACGTGGTAGCAGCAACAGTGTAGATCTTAGGACCGTTTGCCTTCTGCTTAGTAGCAGCAAGACCACCGAAATACATATTGGTAACTTCGTCACCATCAATAGCGGTTACGTCAGATACAACAGCTGCATCAAGGCTTGCTGCTAAAAGACCAGCAAGAATCTTGTTGCGAGGAGTTGGCTCAACGATAACTACGTCAGGCTGAGCAGCGTTGTAAGCAGCGATTACGCCTGCGATAGCGTTCTCGACTGGCTCACCAGCAGGAAGCTCGATGTCATAAGCAACATCAGCAATACCAGTCAATGGCTCGCCTTTAACTACTGCCAAAGCTACTTCGTCAGCAATTTCACGAGCGCCAGCAGCGTAAGCACGCTGTCCGTCTTGAGTTTCTGCAAGAACTAATGCTTTCATATTGTAATACCGCCTTCTCGTTATTTGATTGCTTCAGCAACAGCAGCAGCAAATGCCTCAATGTCGCCTTCATCAAAGATCTGGTTCTTACGAGGTGCAAGTTCAGGTGCCTTAATCTCGTCAATGGTGATGGTGGACTCAGCAGCACCGCCAAGAGCATCAACAGTTGAAGGCTTCTTGCCTGCAGCAAGAATTTCACGCATGCCAGGGATGCGAGGCTCACCAATAGAAGGAGATACTGCAACAACAGCAGGCATACCAATTTCGACCGTTTCAATTTCTTCATCGAGGGTACGGTCAACAACAAGCTTGTCACCCTCAACAGTCATGCTGGTAACCTCATTGATTACAGGAACATCCATCAAAGCAGCGAGTTGGATGTTAACCTGACCAGCGTAGAAGTCTGCAGAACCGTCACCGGTAATAACGAGATCAGCATCAGGTACCTTCTCGTCAAGAATCTTCTTGAGAACCTTAGCGGTTGCACGAGAGTCTGCAGTTTCGAGTGAGTCATCAGTAACCATGAAGAGCTCGTCAACGCCACGAGAAAGGATGTCCTTCTTCAACTTAGCGTCGTCTGCTTTGGTGGTGGATGCGCTGATTACAACAACGGTGCCGTCGTTAGCAGCAGCAAGCTGAGCTGCAGCTTCGATAGCGTTTTTGTCGTAAGAGCTGATGACTTGGTGGGCCTTGGAGTAGTCAAGCGTACGATCGCCAGCAACAAAGATGTCCTGGTCGTCTGCGACTACCTTAACGGCAACAGCGATTTTCATAACCTTTTTGCTCCTATCTAATTTGTATATCTACAAATCTTATAGATTGAACTGTGTAAGACGATTCGTCGTAGCCTACTTGTACCACTTAGGAACAGCACGACCTGCGATGTAGTCCATAACCTCGCAAGTACCGCCAGCAAGCATGTTACCGCGAAGGTCACGCCAAATGCGTCCAACACGTACTTCCTCAGTATAACCCAGACCACCGAAAATCTCGATAGCATTGTCAGCAACTTGAAGATGTGCACGAGTTCCCCATGATTTCAACATTGCAATGTCAGCATTGATGGATTCACCCTGATCAAGCTTCCAGAGGCAGTAGTAGAGCCAATGACGAGACTGTTGCAAAATGATTTCGTTTTGCTCAATAAGACCCTGTACGCGTGGATTGGTAACAATAGGCTTACCAAAAGCAATACGATCCTTAGCATACTGAACTGCATCATTCTGAGCAGCCTGTGCAAGACCAAGACCCTGTGCAACAACCAAGCAGCGCTCAAACTCAAAGTTCTTCATGAGGAGCAACCAACCAGCACCAGCTTCACCTACGCGCTGATTCTCGTTAACAACTACGTTGTCAAAGAATACATCAACGAATGGTACGGTGTGCTGACCGAGCTTGGTGAGGTGAGCAGTAGATACACCTGGAGTGTCGCGCTTAACAAGCCAGAGAGACATCTTATTGTTCTCACGAGCAGGATCCTCATCCTTGCAGATAACGAGCAAGTAAGGTACGTCTGCACCATTGGTTACCCAAGTCTTTTGACCATTGAGAACATAGGTGCCATCTGCCTGCTTTTTGGAGGTCATGGTCATACCCATGTTGTCAGAACCAGCTGCTGGCTCAGAAAGACAAAGAGCAGCTACAGACTGACCAGACTTTTCATATTCTTCCATAATAACTGCGGATTGCTCTGGAGTACCAAACTCAGCGAGGTCAGCACAAGCGAGCATACCGGTCATGAATGGAGTCATTGCACCAGTGAACTCATAGAGCTTCTCAGTCATGAGGCCAAGGGTAACATGATCGGTTGGAATGCCGCCGACTTCCTCAGGGAGACCCATGAAGGGGAATCCAGCATCGCGGTAAGCATCTTGTGCCTCAGCGCTTACTTGATGATTCTCATACATCTGGCGTACAGACTCATCGTCGAAGTAGCGCTCCGCATACTCCTTGAGAGAATCGACGAGTAACTCCTGCTCGTCGGTAAGACCATAATCCATAATCTTCTCCTTCTCCTCATCTTTATATAAAGATGAAACGGTCCTGGCGGCATAGAAATCGCCAGTTTTTCTGGACTTAATGCATGCCAAAAGTGTGAAGTTCACTTCAAAAAGTGTCCAATAGGTTTAACCCTGGTAATAGAAGGACTACCTATTGATGTCTTCTATATTTCGTTGGCATGCTACTAAATAATATATAAGCTACACAAAAACATGGAGGACGTTTCCGATAAAGGGTGCAAAACAAGGCAATTTAATTATCAAAACATTTGAGTTCTTTTCGCAAACCGTTCGCAGCCCAAAAAATACCCTTTGACATTACTTTCTTTTTTCATGAATATTCGCAACTTGCGATATATAGGGCGCGTCTATGAATGCCTAATGATGTGAGGTTTATTACCTATTGGACAGGTTTTTGGGCCGAAATGGTAAACTTATCGCTAGCGGAAATCCGGAATCTACCGCATTACGATTCAATGAAGACCAAAAGTCTCCATCACAAACCATTTAGGAGGGTTTAATGAATCCAAACGCTACTATTACCGACGAGCAGTTCCAGGCATTCCTCAAGAAGGTTCGCGAACTGGTTGAAGGTCCTTACACTGAGTGGCAAAAGGAAATCGAGGTTACTAACACTTTCCCCGAGAAATTCTATCAGTCAAACATTGAGAACAACATCTATCGTTTCTCTCTTCCTGTAGAGTACGGCGGATGGGGCCTCAACGAGAAGGAAATTCTTCAAGTTCAGGAAGAGTTCTCTCGTGGACCTTCGGGTATGCGTATGCACATGCACTACGCTTCTGACTTGAACTGGCGCATCCTTGACGACTTTGGTAAGCCAGAGCTCAAGGCTGAGTACATGCCTAAGTTCCAGGACAAGACCATCTTCACCAACTTCGCTCTTACTGAGAAGACTGGTGGTACTGGCGCTGACCTTCACACCACTGCTATCAAGCAAGAGGACGGCACCTACCTTCTCAATGGTGAGAAATGGCTCATTTCCCACACTGACTGCTCTCAGTTCTCCTACGTCATTGCTGTAACTGATCCTTCTAAGGACGGCGACGAGCGTCTTTCCGCTTTCTTCGTACCAATGGATCTCCCAGGCTTTGAAATTGTTCCTATGCCTCACATGATGGGCTGCCGTGGTTCCGGTCACACCGGCCTCAAGTTCACCAACGTTGTACTTGATCCTAAGTACCTCCTCGGTGAAGAGGGTCAGGGCATGAAGATCGCTATGCACTCCTTAGCTGTATCTCGTGTTCACATTGCAACCTCTAACCTCGGTATTTCTCAGCGCATGCTTGAGATGTCCATCGCTCGCGCTCATGATCGTGTAACCTTCGGTAAGCCGATCATTAAGCGTCAGGCAATCCGCGTCAAGCTCGCTAACATGGCTATGATGCTCCATGCTCTCCGCTGCATGATCATCGACTTCTGCGATGACTTCGACATTGATCCTCAGGGTGAGTACATCGACGAGAAAGCTGCAATGTGCAAGCTCTTCTCTATCGACACTTCTCGTCTCGTTTCTGACGAAATGCTCGAGATCTTCGGTGGCGACGGCTACTTCGAGGATTCTCCTTACGGTCCTACCGAGCTCCTTTATCGTGACTGCCGCGCTATGTGGCTTGAGGAAGGCGCTCCTACCGTACAGCGCATCACCATCGCTCGTGGTGTTGAGAAGCACGGTGGCCGTGTTGAGTACCAGACCTGGATCGCTGGTACCGACCTCGACTTCACCGCAGACGAGCTCGCTAAGCTCGATCTCTAAGTCGAACTTTTTTAACCAAGCATTAATTTCTTGGTGGATTCCGGAGGGAGGAAGCGAAAGCTTCCTCCCTTGCTGTTTTATAAACAAAAAAAATTGGGTAACACTCTAGTGCCACCCAATCCTCTTTATTCTCTCTAGAAAGCCTTAACGAAGTCCTCCTATAGACTCCTGTAAGGCCATTGTAAGCCCCTGTTTATACCCAATAGGTCAATACACCCTCATCGTCATATGCACGCTTAATTTCTCCCGTATCATAGAGATACTCAAGATAGCCAAAAGAATTAGCAACTCGACGACAACGCATATCATCATTAAACGACATCAATCCCTCGGGACGATAATCATAATAACGCTCAGCAACTTCATAAGATGTCATAGGACGTGCCGCCTCAGTCAAAATAGTAAGCGTTTTAGATAGCGGCTTAGTATACGAGGCAATAATGTTTTCTATACACGAATCCACTTGTTCTTCCGTGGTGAAAGGTTCGTGATGCGACATATAAACTCCTTGTGGGCGCATCGCACGAATACGCGGAAATGTCTCTAAATAACGTCTCAGCATATGATCATCTTCCACCCACTGCATAATGCCAGGCGATGACTCGATAATATGATCGCCTCCAAAAATAAAACGCTCGTTAGATTCAAACAAGATAATATGTTCGGCGGTATGACCGGGTGTATAAATAGGACGGAATTGATACCCTGCAACCTCAAGATAGTCATTTTCAGACAAGACAATTTCGCGATGAGGAATTGAAGTTTCAGAAAGTCGAGTGGCAACCGAGATAACCACATCGACTATTGCCTGATCTCCTGCACGGATAGCGCCCGTTACCTGTCCCCAATGATCAATAATGCGTTGTGATATCGCATTTTGCGGACCACAATAGACCGTACGTGCACCTCGAGCAAGACAGTATTGAAGTGACTCTTCATGATCAACATGGAAGTGTGTCATAAAAATTTCAACCTGTTGCCAATCAAGACCAAGTTGTTCTACCGCTTGATCAAGGGTGTCAGTACCAATAAGTTCCCAAGATCCCGTATCAATAAATAAAGCGCGCTTTCCTGGCTCAACTACAGCATACCAATCAAGACGACGAGCAAAAGGAAATCCTTCAATGGAGTAGCTCGAATGATAGATATGAGGATGAATCTCTTCAAGAAAGACATGGCATTCGCGATCCGCTTTTGGGAAAAAGATATGCTCACCCTTAAATGTAGGCATGGTAGTATCCTTATCAAAATTGAAGCATGTAATATAAGCAAAAATTCATTTAGTATTGTAGCGCTCTTGCATTAACCGGGTGTAACAATATCGCAAGCAAGGCATACCTTTGACCTGAAAAAGAACTGAAGGCGCTAGGCATCAAACCGCGATTTAGATACACTACCTTTTATCTTTAACCCCTCTAGCTTCATCATATACGAAAGGCGTGATATCCCCCATGCGTCTTAAACCTCGCTCAAAAGATCAATCTAACGTCATCAATCCTGATCCCACTCCCGAAAAAAAACCGCTCTATGAGCACTACGACAAAGACGGAAATCGTATTGGACCTGATGGCTACATCATGACTCCTGTGCGCACTTGGACGCATCGTATTCTCAATGCCTTCATGATCTGGACCTTTGTTTGTGTTGCATTTTCTGTATTGATGGCAATTCTTGCCTTTAATCAGGGGCAGACCTGGGAGGGCGGTCTTGAAGCCGTTGCAGTTGGTGGCACCTTATACAATGGCTTTTCTCTAGCAACGCTCATGCGTCTTGACGGTGTTATGGCCCTTGTGAGCGCAATTATCTGCTCACTTATCAACATCCAAGGGTTTCGTTGCTTTTACGAGCGCAAACCTCGTACGCTCACCTATATTCTCATAGCCGTTCTTGCAGGCTTATCATGCATTTGGGAATTTTATGCAATAACCGTAATCCGTATTGTTGAGCCTGTTGCGCTCATTAATCTTGTTTTACTTGCTGTCTTAATTATTCTGTTTGGTCGTGTTGACAAAGAGGCACCCAACCTCAAAAAAGCAAAAATTGCAAAAACGGTCACTAAATAAAACAATCTTAAATAGTTTTAAGCTTTAGAACCTCGCAGTATGCACTTCTTTTTTGCGCATATTACGAGGTTTTTGGTTAGAGGTATGCAACAAAGAGCGCTCCTATCGCAATACACACAATACCGAGCATACGCATAACGGTTATCTTGAGCTTTATGCATCCGAGAAAGCCAAAGGTATCGATGATGAGCCCTCCTGTCATTTGACCAAGCATCTGAAGTGATACAAGCGATGTAGTACCTAAAACTGGTGTCACGATAATTGTTATTATGCCAATGCAAGCGCCGTATGTGCCACCTAGACAAGTCCAAGGTTTACCCATAGAAACATGGTCTTTGGTGCATATCCGACTCGCTATAAGAAATAACGATGCACACAATAATCCACCTAGAAAAGAAACAAACGTAGCCTCAATTGTTCCAATTGTATGAGACAACGCCGCGTTTATAGGAGCCTGAATAGAGTTACCGCAACCAGCAATAAACATTAAAACTACGGGTACAAATATTTGAAAAACAGTTCTTTTTTGATTCAAAGATGGATTAGCGCGCTTTCTATCAATGCTAATAAGCGTTATTCCCACAAGAAGCAAACAGATGCCTATAGCCAATTCGTAGGTCATATTTCTCTCATTAAGACCAAAGAGGCCAAAAAGATCAATAATTACCCCACTTACAACCTTACCAACCATAAGCGACATAGTGGTAAGCGCAACACCTAAGCGTGGCGTTGCAATTATAGTTGAGACAATAACAACAAACCCAAATAAGCCACCCGTGATCTGCCACAACGGCACCGTAGTAACAAGAAACAAGTTACCCGTGCCCAAAAATTGGATTAATACAAAGAGGAGAATTGCTCCTGTCAAAAAAGAAAAGAAACTTGCAAAGGCACGTCCTGCCGTCTTTGCCAAAGCCGTATTAGTAGGCCCCTGAACAGAACTCAACACGCCACCCAATGCTGCTAACAAACATACGCTTTCCATAACTTCACACGCTTCTCCCCTTGCACGTGTCTTTTTCGCTACTACGCTATTCCTGCTACTACGCTATTCCTATCTCAATATTTTCAACTTGCAATCTTATAGCGCCTTGTTATCGTGAATAACACTTTTCTCACTCTACTTGAACGAGATGCTCAAGCGATCATATCTATTCTATTAATGGGGGAAGATTGCTTCCAAGAGTGTACTTTGAAGTAAGGTCTTCTCAAAACATCGTATGAAGAAACACACACAAGACGACAGATCAACTACAACCAATCTATCAAATGTATCCTAATCAAAAAAGAGAGCCCTCCCCAAGGGCTCTCTTTCAAACATACATATGTCTCTCTGCTTGTTCTATAAGATAAGCAGTACTTTTAGTCCTCAGTCAATACTGGCTTGGTAATTTCCTCAAGTGTCTTACCGCGGGTTTCAACACCAAAGATTGCAAGCCAAATTGCCATAAAGATAACCAAAACAGAATTAATTGCATATACACCAACTGCGCCAATAGGGCTAGCAATCAATGCAGCAATCCACATTGGGCTGAAAATACCACCCAAGCGACCAAATGCATTAGCTATACCTGCGCCACGAATACGGCAAGCCGTCGGGAAAGGCTCAGAAAGGTAAACAGAAGCAGTGGTAACAGAATTGGTAAAGGTGCAAACGCACAATAAGAAGCCAACAAACATAACCATTGCAGGATTATCAGTTGGAACCATTGCCCACAAGGGACCTAAGATAGCAATCAAAACATAGGTTGTGCACAAAATGGTCTTACGGTTGACTTTATCAACATAGAATGTCAAAGCGCCAACACCAACAGGAATACCCAACTGCATAACCACGGTTAACATGGTTGAAAGATTAACGTCAAATCCATTTGCTTTAAGCAACGTTGGGGTCCAAGAAATAACGGTATACACCATAACATTCATAACGAAGCAAAGAATCATTGCTGTGACGGTACGAATAAGCATCTTGTTCTTGAACAAGAATGTCCAAGGAAGCTGACGGACATTACCCTCTTTCTCCAACTGAATAATTTCTTCATCAGTAACAGGAGTAAGTTTGTCACCATCTTTAACCGCAATAGCTTCAATATGATCAACGATCTTGTTAGCTTCTGCATCGCGACCCTTCATAGCCAACCAACGAGGTGATTCGGTCAAGAAGAAGAAGCACAAAACTACGACGAGTGCGCCAACGATACCACAAATAACAAAAACCATACGCCAACCAGCTACCGGCAAAACGAGAAGGTTCATTACTGAAGCAATGAGGGTACCAACATTAGCAATTAAGCCAACGTATGACTGATATTTACCACGTTTTGTAGGTGGCGTATACTCGGTCAACGCGCTGTAGCCCGCAGGGAACGCAGCTCCTAGGCCCATGCCCATAAAGAAGCGGCAAACAGTAAGGAAGTTAGCGTCAGGTGAAGCTGCAGCAACAAAACAGAAAATGGTAAAGATAGTAGAACAAATCAAAACTGCTTTTCTACGACCAATACCGTCTGAAATAGCGCCGGCCATAAGTCCACCGACTAAATAACCTACCATAGTGATGGAGTTAAAGAATGCAAACTGTTCGAGGGTCATCCAGTTTTCAGCCTGCAAAACCATTCCGATAGGGCCACCTACAGCCATGTCGACGGAGTCACAGAAGGTTACGCCGCCAAGAAGCCATAAAATTTTCCTATGGAACCCAGTAATGGGGATACGATCCATGCGAGCTGCAATACCGTAATACGATGATTGTAGTGCGTCTGATGCCATTGAATCGCCTTCCTTTCTCATACTTTTGCACACCACGAGATAACCTCGAGGTGCACTCAGGGGGATACTGTCTCTCTAGCCAAACGTTGGGGGATATTTGAACTAGAGAACAGGCGTTTTGTTATAAAACGCCTCTGTATGATTCAAGGGGGATTAAGCACATCCCATAAGAATCAGGACTTCTAATAGTCAAGATGCATGATATCTGCATAGACTAAACACAAAAAGTCCATTAAGTATTATTGAACGTGTTCTATTCTCTGTCCAATAACAAAACGTGAAAGCAAAGCTTCTAATCAATAATATATTCCTATATATTAGTGTTAATTGTCATAAACTGGAACAATATATCCACAGTTGTGGTATAAGAGCGGATTCAAAGAAATGATTAGCGCAACGGTCAGTACCCACACCCATCGTTCGGTAATAAACCCAACAACTCTGACCAATAATACCAACAAAAATACTAATAAAATACCAATAAAAAAACACGACAGAAAGCGCTCTTAAATGCAAATCTGTCGTGTTCGTATAGTTCCGAACTGGTGGGCCCGCCCGGATTCGAACCGAGAACCAAAGGATTATGAGTCCCCTGCTCCACCGTTGAGCTACAGGCCCTTTTTATGTACAAGCGATTTTACACAAAAACAAAGAATTTATCACCCATGTTTTTACAATAATCGTAATTAATGAAAAAAGCAGTCGCCTAGTACACCATCTTCATGGCTTCACGGACCTCATCAAGGGTTTGGTTGGCAATTTCATTTGCCCTACGATTCCCTTCATGAAGAACTTCTTTAATGTAGTCAGGCTTTTGCGCAAGCTCACAACGTCGCTCACGCAAAGGAGCCAGATAAGCATTCACTGATTCAGTGACATATGTTTTAAGTGCTCCGGCTCCTGCATTGCCAATCTCTTCAGCAATATCAGCCTCAGTTCGTCCCGTGCATAACGCAGCGGTGGTAAGAAGCGCAGCAACACCAGGACGATTCTCTTTATCAAACGTAATAAATCTCTCTGAATCTGTTTTAGATTTTTTGATGAGTTTAGCTGTTTCTTCCTCAGTAAATGCAAGACTAATCGCATTGCCGTAACTCTTAGACATCTTGCGACCATCTAAACCAGGAATTTCAGGCGCTTCAGTTAACAAACCAACCGGTTCGGGAAAAACAGGGGCATATCGTTCATTAAAGCGACGAGCAATTTGTCGCGTTTGCTCAATGTGTGGCAATTGATCTTTTCCAACAGGAACAATATTGCCTTTGCAGAACAAAATATCACACGCTTGATGAACAGGGTAAGTGAGCAAAAGCCCCGTAAGTGCATGACCTGAAGCTTGCTGCTCCGACTTAACAGTGGGATTGCGTAAAAGCTCAGCTTCAGAGACAAGCGATAGAAAAGGAAGCATCAACTGATTGAGTGCAGGAACAGCGGAATGAGTAAAGATCAATGTCTTTTCTGGGTCAATACCAGCAGCCAAGTAATCGATAACCATGTTATATACGTTGTCCTGAATATGTTCAGTGGTATCACGATCAGTAATAACTTGATAATCAGCAATAACAATACGCGTTGTAATACCTTCATCTTGCAAACGCACGCGCTCTTTAATGGTTCCAAAATAGTGGCCCATATGCAAACGCCCTGTAGGACGATCACCGGTGAGCATAATATAGTTTTCAGGATGAAGAGGAATATCTGCTAAAACCTCATCACTCCGCTGTTTGCTTGCTAAGTACGTATCTGATTCACGTGACATACGTTTAACTCCTCATACCACTTCTATACTTGTCTTAATCGTATAGACCACAAAACGCTATTCTAATACATATTGTTTATAAAACGAGGGGCGCATCGCCCATATCACAGTGCTTTTTATTAAGCGATGTGCTCCTGTTGCAATATTCACTTCACGCCATCATCAACACGAGAAAGATTTATTTTCCTTTATGGAACAACATAACCCACAAACTAGTAGCTCATCCCAATCGAATATAGGTGTCTCTCCACCTACACAGCAACCTAGTTTTGATACATTCGGATTAACACAGCCCTCTCTTCAGGCTCTTGCCGATCTTGGCTTTGACACCCCTACACCTATTCAATCAGCAGTTATACCAACAGCTCTTGAACATCGTGATATTTTAGCCGCCGCACAAACAGGCACGGGTAAAACGCTCTCCTTTTTACTGCCAATCTTTGATCTTATGGTTCGTCATTGGGGCTCCAAACGCCCTAAGCGCGCCAAAGGCCCCTACGCACTTATCCTTGCACCAACTCGAGAATTGGCCACACAAATTGCAGCAGAGGCACGCATTATAGGCCAAGCAACCCATTTTCGCGTACTCAATATTATTGGAGGAAAAAAATATAAAACTCAGACTGAAGCACTTAAAAAAGGATGCGATGTGCTTATTGCAACACCAGGGCGTCTCCAGGATTTACTTGACCAAAAAGCCTGTTCGCTTGCCAATGTTCACTATTTGGTGATCGACGAAGTTGACCGCATGATGGATATGGGATTTTGGCCGAGCGTCTTGGCACTCACTAAGCAAGTTACTAATAAGCATCAAACCTATCTTCTTTCTGCAACACTAAGCGACGAGATCACCACAAAAGCCGCTACGCTTCAACATGATGCAGCGCGTATTGAAATCTCACAAATTGGTGAGACGGCTGACTCAATTGATGAATACCTCATGCCCATTGCCCAAACACAAAAAACGGATTTATTGCTTGCTCTCCTTAAAGAAAAAGGGCATGAGCGTGTTCTTGTTTTTACACAAACCAAAACTGAAGCTGACGCACTTGCTGCGCGTTTACAAAAAGAACACTATCGCACACAGAGCATCCATTCTGATAAACCGCAGAAAAAACGTGATCAAGCGCTTCGTAATTTCTCGCGTGGTGGATGCGATATTTTAGTCGCAACCGATGTATTAGCACGAGGAATTGATGTCGATACAGTAAGCTATGTTGTAAATCTCACCGTCCCTAAAACTCCTCAAGATTATGTACATCGTATTGGACGAACAGGACGCGCTGGCAAGCAAGGTGGTGCCTACACCTTCTTCACCCCCGACCAACTTCTCGACTTACGTGAAATTGAGTATTACACTGCAAGCAGGATTCCTACCTATGACATCCCGGGATTTGCCTACGATAACTCTCATCGCCTTATACCTGATCCCAAGCGACCTACTAAACGAACCACGCGAAAATCTAACGCTCAACGACGTCTCCGTTTTGGACGGCGCTAAAGCTTTGCGACTTGCTACGACTTGTTCAAACACAAACTAAGTCCACAACAACGCTGGCCAGCCAATTTGATGCATTTTAAAATTGTATGTTGCAATACATTGCGATTTGCGTATAATTATCAATCGCGCCAACAAAAGGCGCTGCATTCCTCGGTAGCTCAACGGCAGAGCATCCGGCTGTTAACCGGAGGGTTGTAG
>CAJMOJ010000031.1 GCA_905215035.1 uncultured bacterium | reverse complement strand
CGATAGAGCAAAAGGAGTCATGCAGCAATGTGTGGCTCCTTTTGTGTTGGCGTATATCTATATATAAAATCTCCAATACGATATTCAATACAATTCTCAACACCCCTCATTATTGTTAGCACTGTCTTATATAAGGTCTCCACAGTTTTGTGAACGTCTTGTCATAATCTAGTCGCCAGCCCTATTTTTCGCCACAGATGTCCAATAATCGTCCAAAACGTAGCAAAGTTGCCTATCATGAATAGTTATCATGCACGCGCACAAGGAACGGACGGAGCACGGCTTGAGTCGAGTATCAGCTATGCAACAGTTCATTCTGCATGGCATGAGTTTCGATACCATGGCGATATGTATTAATAACGTGAGCGCAAGAAGGGAGTTAGCACATGAAGATGGCGTTCAAAATTTTTGTTCGCGATCTTAAGCGACTTATCCATACCCCCTTAGCGCTCATTGTTGTATTCGGTATGTCATTTATGCCCTCTTTGTATGCTTGGTATTGCATTGAAGCAAACTGGGATCCCTACGCTAACACCGCTGCTCTACATGTTGCCGTTGCCAATGAAGACAAAGGTGCCGATAACAAACTTACTGGTCACCTTGATGTGGGCGATGAGGTGATTGATAAGCTGCATGACAACCATCAACTTGGATGGACTTTTGTCGACAGCAAGCAAGAAGCACTCGATAAAGTTTATTCAGGGGAATGCTATGCCGCCATTATTATTCCGGCGGATTTCAGTAAAGATTTCACTAGCGTGTTCGAAGGAGATTATTCTCAACCCGCTATCGAATATTACGTCAACGAAAAACCTTCTGCAGTTGCACCTAAAATTACTGACACCGGGGCCACCACCCTTGACACTGAAATTAATTCCGCTTTTATCTCAACGGTGAGCGAAACAGTAATTGATATTCTTAAGAAAGCAGGAGTATCTCTTGATGAAAGCGCTCAGGATGTTGATGGCAAGCTTACAAAAAGCATTGCTCTTGCTAACGCCACCCTCTCCGGTGTTCACAGTTCTCTTGATAACCTCAATCCCGCACTTGATGCTAGCAAAGATACCGTTATTGCCGCCCAAAATACCTTAGATACACTTATCGCCCAAATTCCTATCTTGAGTGATGAAATTA
This sequence comes from uncultured bacterium, assembly GCA_905215035.1. Lineage (GTDB taxonomy): Bacteria > Actinomycetota > Coriobacteriia > Coriobacteriales > Eggerthellaceae > Anaerotardibacter. The sequence continues at coordinate 22,719 of CAJMOJ010000031.1, read as the reverse complement.
ACAAAGCAAGTCAAACACTTGTCAAGATCAGACAAGACACCAATACCTATGCTTCAGAAGTAACTACCGCCATTGGCACAGGAGCAACCCAGCTCGGACTTGCTTCCGCACAAGCTAATACCGCAATCGGCAGCCTTACGGGTGACCTTTTGCGCACGCAAGCTCAAATCAACACTGCGCTTTCTGAAGTACAACAACTCATCGACACCAATAATCAAATTATCGATCAACTTAAACCTGAGGCAGAAAACAACCCTAATCTTGCAGCCATCATTGCTCAGCTTGAAACCAACAATTCCTCTTACACGCAAACAATACAAAGCTTGCAAGAACTCAATAAAGAACTCGAAACTACTGTTACAACCGCCAATCAGTCATCGCAAGATATCAATGCCGCAATACAAGACGCAACAAGCAATCTTGCTCAAGCACAAACCAGTATCACTACACAGATCCTTCCGCAGCTCTCCGCTTCTCTTGATTCGTTTGCACAAGCCCTGGGCTCTTTAAGCGGCGCTATCAGTGCTCTTACTCCCACACTCTATCAAGTCAAGGATATTATGGGACAACTTGCTGCCACCGTCGATCAAGCCCAAGGTTCACTTGACTTAGCCCAAAGTTCTTTGAGCGCCATGCAGCAAAACATTGAACGCACGTTGACTGATTTACGTGCGCTCAATAATTCCCTTTCAATGCAAGATGTTCAAAAAGTGCTTGGCTTGAATGCCGATGAAATTGCCTCATTTATGGGCTCTCCCGTTACCCTTGACACCCATGTTATCGATCCAATTAAAAACTACGGATCGGGTGTTACTCCGTTTTACACCAACCTTGCTTTGTGGGTAGCAGGATTTATCCTTGTTGCCATTCTTAAAGTTCGCGTTGATCCCGCTGGCCTCCCCAAATTTAATGCTGCACAAGCGTATATGGGTCGCTGGTTACTCTTTATCTCTATCGCATTAATCCAAGGGTTTATTGCCTGTGTAGGTGATCTCATCCTTGGTATTCAATGCGAGTCTCCCGTTGCCTTTGTTGCCGCAGGCCTTCTTACGGTATTTGTAAACGTCAATCTTATCTATGCACTTGCTTATGCCTTTAAACACATCGGCAAAGCTATTGCTGCTATCCTGCTTATTTTCCAAATCCCTGGGTCTTCAGGCATGTATCCTGTCGAAATGATGCCGGCTTTCTTCCAATTTATCCACCCCCTCTTACCCTTCACCTATTCAATTGATGCAATGCGTGAAGCCATTGGTGGTATGTATGGAATGCAATACTGGGGTGACCTTGCTTGTCTTGCCCTCTTTATCCCTCTTGGATTTTTTATAGGCCTCGTTATTGGACGTGCTGCCATCAACCTCAATATCCTTTTTGACCGCAAGCTTGCTGAAACCGATCTTCTTTTAGCAGAGCCTGCACACATGAATTTGAGCGATGAGCACTTCCGCGCTAAAACCGTATTGAAGGCACTTCTTGATACTGACACCTTTAAAGAAGAAGCGATCGCTCGAGTTGAACGCTTTAAACGCTACTATCCCACATTAATAAAAGCAGGATGGGTTGCTATTTTTGCCCAACCTGCAATCATGTTTATCTTATTAGCAACAATCCCTTCAGGAATAGAAACCAAAATTGTTCTACTCCTCATCATGCTGGGTACTATTATCTTAGTTGATGCATATCTTATTATTGTGGAATATCTCAATGAGAATCTTGGTTATCAGCTCCAGTTAAGTTCACTTCCCAATGAAACATTGGTCGAACGCGCACGAACAAAACTACGTCCTAAGGTTCGCAAACACACGTTCCATGATCGACTTGCCGACGTGCGAGCTCGCGCCTACGATGCACTCAACGATGTCACTTCACATCATGATGATGAAAATGACACATCAGATAATGAACCCGAGACAAACTCCTCGAATCATAAGGAGGATGAGCGCTAATGCATAACATCCTTCGCATTTTTACGGGCGACATGAAGCATTTGCTTACTAATGTTATTGGTGCCATTGTTGTCGTTGGCTTTATTTTGGTGCCATCGCTCTATGCATGGTTTGCCACTGCAGGCTTCTGGGATCCTTATTCCAACACTAAAAATATCCAAGTTGCTGTTGCAAATCTTGATGAAGGCTACCAATCAGATTTAGTACCCGTCAAGATTAACGCAGGTGACAATGTAGTGTCCGCGCTCCATGAAAACGACAGTTTCGATTGGGTATTTGTTAGTGAGCAACAAGCAATTGAAGGCATCGAGTCTGGACAATATTACGCCTCCATTATCATCCCTAAAACGTTTAGTGCTGATTTGATGACGGTCTTTTCTGACGATATCACTCACTCAAGTATTATCTATTACACCAACGAAAAGGAAAATGCTATCGCCCCACGCGTTACCGATGCTGGCGCGAGCGCTATTCAAGTTCAGATTGACGAAACATTTACCGAAACCGTCACCTCAGTTGCACTCTCAACTGCCTCTAACCTTATGGACTTCCTTAATGGATCGGGGCTTACCAATTACGCAACAGCTTTATCATCACGTTTAGACGAAGCCATTGAACAACTTGATATGGCCGCAAGCCAAACGTCAACATTTGCTGAACTCATGGGAGCGTCATGCGCGCTTATTGATGGGTCAGCAGACCTTCTTGGCAACACTTCGAATCTCACACAAAGCACCAATACTATTCTGTCTGAAGCTCAATCAGGCATTAGCTCTGCCAATGACGCACTCGAAAACTCAACCGCGCTCATCAATCAAGCATTAAGCCAGAGTGCAGCAAGCTATGACACTATTAAAGCGGCCCTCGATCGTGCTTTTGATGCTATGCAAAATGACCCTGCTGCGGCAAAAGATACACTCACCCACATACAGCAAAATCTTGCAAACACGATCTCTTCTTACACCACTATGCGCGATCAACTCACGCAACTTGATCCGCAAAGTCCCGTTATACCCGCACTTACCCAAGCTATTTCTATTCTTGAATCACTCACGCATGATATCGATGAAATTATCACAGGGATCGACTCTACAACAGCCTCTGTTCAAGAATCACGTAAGCAAATTTCTGACCAGCTTGACCAAGCAAAGAAATCAATCACAGGTATTCAAAGTGACTATGAAGCCACGTTAGCTGAAGCAACTAACGAACTTAATTCATCGCTTTCTGCAATTAAATCAAGTTCTGCCGAGCTTTCCGATGAGCTCAACTCGATGAGCGATAGCATCGTAACAACATCAGGAAGTTTAAGTCAAAGCCTCCACCAAGCACAAGACGCACTCATGACAACAACTCAGGTACTCAAGGATGCCTCGACTCATCTGAAAGAGGGCAAGCAACGCCTCGATAAGGCATTGTCTTCTGGGGATCTTGATACCGTCAAAAGCATCATTGGCTCTGATCCAGAACGTATTGCAAGTTTTCTTGCAGCACCAACCAAGGTAGACCGCCACGCAGTCTATCCTGTCGCCAATAATGGTTCTGCGATGTCTCCCTACTACACCTCACTCTCAATGTGGGTGGCATCACTTTTTATGGTTGTCCTCATGCAAGTCCACGTCTCTCAGAAACGACGCCAGAAACTTGATAACCCAACCCCCAATCAACTCTATTTGGGAAGATACGGCGTGTTTGGCCTTCTTGCCCTTTTGCAAGCAACAACTGTTGCCCTTGGCAACGTTTTCTTCTTAGGCGTACAGTGCGAGCACCTTTTCTTATATCTTCTTACCTGTTGGGTATCAGCGTTTGTCTTTAGCCTTACCATTTATACCTTCGTTGTTTCTTTTGGTAATGTTGGCAAAGCAATTTCTGTTATTGGTCTTGTGCTTCAGCTTGCAGGATCTGGTGGGATTTTCCCTGTTGAAATGAGTGGAGCATTTTTTGAAGCAATCTATCCTTGGCTCCCCTTTGCTCACAGCATGCCCGCCATGCAAGCCTGTATTGCTGGTATGTATGGGAATCAATTCTGGGTTGATATCTTCCAATTACTACTTTTCGTAATCCCTGTATTGCTTTTAGGTCTTGTGCTGCGCAAACCTATGATTCGCTTTAATCAGTTCTTTATTACAAAGGTTGAAGAAACAAAATTAATCTGATTTTACGCACTAAAGGCCCAAGCTCCCCGTGTTTGCCCCACAACACGCTCTACCTCCCAATGCTGTGATGAGTTTTGGGGTGAATTAGGATCATGAATGACAAGCTTACCCTGACTATCAAGAGCTTCGATTACCAAGAAATGTCCGACCTTAGTAAAATCACCGGGCGAGACTGACACAATAAGCGGCTTTCCTTGGGCAAGGGCTTGCTCTATGGCCTGTTTGGTGACAGGTACCCCCTCGCTCATCAAGCCAAGATCTTGAGCCCCTTCTTCCATCAAAGACCAGCGTGTTGCACCACCCTCAATATAATCATTGCGCTCAGCATATCGAGCGCATGCCACAGGATCCATTCGCGTATCACCGGTCAAGCCAATATAGACCATTGATAAACACGTTGGTCCACAGCCTGAAAGCTCAAGCGTATCCTGTGCATACGGTGTCTGCGACCATTGCAAATCTGTTTGATATAAATAAGGAATACTTCCCTTTTTCCATTCAGACTGGGGTGTACTTACCGCTGATGTTGGTGAGGTGGATGAGATTGCATGTTTAGCCGCTTGAGATCCGCACCACGTCATTGAACCAATCACAATCAGACTCAAAAGCATTATCCATGCGACCATAAATCCACGTCGCTGTAAGACACCACACGTTTTTCGACGTTTTGTATTACATAGTTTTACGGTATAAGGCGATCCTTGATAAGAGGTATGCTTTAACATCGTTCGTTTTGAAGGCCGAGCATTGCGCGCTTGAGTAGACGCGCGGCGTACTTGCTGTCTTGATCGCTGCTGCGCTGATGCATCTCTCGGCCTAGAGGAAGGATGGTTTTGCGTGGTTTGCGCGTTGCGTTTTCCTTCCCGACGAACATAACGATTTTCAGCATTATCACGCGAATACATACTATATTCTGCTGAAAGCGAGGCTTGAGAATACAAAGAAAACATGAGAGAAATCCGCCTTTACTCATATGAACTCGAGATATACGCAAAACCATCTTGTTCAATACTAGGTCTCTCTCGGCTTAGCATTCCCATAGCAAAACCTTGCAAATGCTTACATATTGCGCAGATTTCTTGACCTTTGCTTACGAAAATCTTAATTTCTCATTGGGAATTATGTATGGCAACCCCCTCTGGGAATCTATCTTCTAAACTATTCTCATGGAACAACGACCACACATAATGATTGTTGACGATGAACGCGCAATTGGTGATCTTGTAGCCAGCGTTCTTACTCCTGAAAATATGGACACCACCGTATTCACTTCAGGGTTTGACGCACTTGCAGCTATGGTAGACACTACCTTTGATTTGGCGATTATCGATATTATGATGCCCGGCATTGATGGCTTTGAACTCTGTACTAAAATTCGCACTCTTAGTAGTATGCCCATTATTTTTCTCTCCGCAAAAGATGAAGAAGCAGATAAGGTCATCGGATTTACCCTTGGCGGCGACGATTACATCACTAAACCCTTTAGACCTCGCGAACTTGTCGTACGTGTAAAAGCGCGCTTGCGTGGCAGAATGGAAGACGAACTCCTATCGCGACAGACCCTATCATCGCGCTCGACAACGTTATCGCATGGTGATATAGAACTTAACCCTGAAGCACATTGGGCAACGCTACATGGTGAGCCGCTTCAGCTCACTCCTAAAGAATTCGCTATCTTAAAACTTCTTTTAGAAGCGCAGGGTAAACCTGTTTCTACTTCCACTATCTTTGAGTCAGTATGGAACATGCCTTTTGATACCAGCGCTGCTAACACCATCATGGTACATATCCGTCGGTTGCGAAAAAAGCTCGCTGCACTTGATGCATCTACTACTTTTATTGAAACTGCTTGGGGAATTGGTTATCGTATGGCACAAACGCCCAACAATCCTAACGCATAACCCTTCTCGTTACCCTAGCATGAGGCCTTATGGCAACATTTCGTTCTTCACAATCGAAATCTTTACGTCGAGCGCTTTTTCAAAAAATGCTTGTCCATCTTGCTATTTTCTCTTTTATATACATTGGCGCTCTCTGGTTTTTTCAAGCTAACTATGTTGATGAATTTGCAAACTGGATAGCTGATCAAACATCAGAATGGAAAACGTTTTCATATGAGTCTGAATTAGACACCTACGATACCGAAACAGCAACTAAGCTCACCTACGAAGGGTTCCCTCAAAGCATAGCCATTGCTGATGGCTCTGAGACAAGCATTAACGAAATACCCGAAGACAATCCTAATTATCAGTATCTCTATAACGAAGATACCGGTCAGTTGAAGTATCGCGATCTTTCCACGTATTACACCATCCGCAACCTCAAGCTTCCTGTAGCCATGATGATTTATCTCATTGGTTGTCTGCTGATCCTCTTTCTCACCCTTAATAAAGCAGCTCATTATTTCGACGACATATTTGGCGCAATTTCCACCATGTTCAAAGACAAGAATGAACCAGTTGAACTTCCTAAAGACCTAGCAATCATCCAATCAGAACTCAATGAAATCAGAGAGCGCTCTCGAGCTGATGAACTTGCAGCTCATATGGCTGAAACGCGAAAAAATGAATTGGTAGCTTATCTAGCTCACGATATTCGCACGCCTCTTACTACTATCATTGGATATCTTGCACTTCTTAATGAAAATGATGATCTTCCCACTACAACACGGCAACGCTATATTGCAAGCGCCTATGAAAAATCAGAACGACTCGAAACACTTATTAATGAATTTTTTGAGATTACTCGCTATAACCTGCAAGCTATCCCCATCGAGCGAGAAAACATCAATGTTTTGCTGTTTTGTGAACAGGTTGCTGATGCCTTTTATCCTGAAGCATCAACACGCGATATCGTACTTACTGTTCGTGCACCATTCTCATCAACTTTTTTTGTGGATCCCGACAAAATGGCACGAGCGCTTGGCAATATCGTACGCAATGCCGTTGCCTACGCTGATAACAAAAGCACCATTCTCATAGAGGCAACGGAAACTGAAGACAGCACTACCATCTCTATCAGCAACAAAGGCAAAGAAATATCCAAAACGCATCTTGATTCTATTTTTGAAAAGTTTTATCGCGAGGACTCTTCACGTACCCAATCAAAGGGAGGGGCAGGACTTGGACTCGCTATCGCACGAGAAATCATTTCCGCCCATGAAGGAACCATTACCGCAACATCAAAACAAGGAATCACTACTTTTACTGTGGTGATTCCTCATCACGCTTAGCAACCTGAGCTTCAAGTGCTCCATCTTCATAACACCAGCTCTTAGCCTCCTCAGGAACGCGCACGTTAATCTCTTGGTTTTTGACACCAACACGCGCACCGCAGGGAATAGAATGCGTTACAAAAGCTGAGCCACCAATAATAGCACCTTTACCAATTACTGTTTCTCCACCAAGCACTGAAGCATTTGAATAGATTGTGACATAGTCCTCAATAGTTGGATGACGTTTCTTGCCCGCCAATTTTTGACCCGCACGCGTAGAGAGCGCACCAAGCGTGACTCCCTGATAAATCTTGACATGGTCACCAATAATAGTGGTTTCTCCAATAACAACACCTGTTGCATGGTCAATAAAGAAGTACTCACCTATTGTGGCACCCGCGTTAATATCAACACCGGTACTCGAATGAGCGTATTCAGTCATAATTCGTGGCAAAAGCGGTACGTCTTCAACATAGAGCTCATGTGCAATACGATAAACAAAAATTGCAAAAAGACCAGGATAAGCAAAGATGATCTCTTCTTTAGACTGTGCCGCAGGATCCCCATCAAAAGCAGCCTGAGCATCTTTAAAAAGCGCATCCTGCAAATCAGGAATTTTGGCTAAAAACCGATCGCAAATTTCATCGGTAGCAACCTGAATTTGTTCAGGGCTTCGTAGTACCCCATCCCTAAAATGAAGCGCTGCATAGACTTGACGTTGCAAGGTGCGATTAACGTGGATTAACTTTTCTCCAATAAAGTACTCAAGTCGCGTCCCCGTCAATGATTCCCCACCAAAATATCCTGGAAACATCAAAGTTCTCAAATCATCTAGGATAGAAATAGTCTCTGAGCGAGAAGGGATATGTTTATTAGAATCAGTGAAAAAGATTAATTCGTGTTCGTAATTCTTTGCAATACGTGAGACTGTATCTTCCAGTTTAATAGGCATTATCGCGCCTCCCTGATTATCTAAACACACGAGCAAATATTTTTTGTTAGATCATATCCTAATTTGTTAGGTCATATCCTAACAGAACTCGCTTTATATCCCTGCAATAAGCCACAATACCCGCCATATGGATAAAGATTGTTACTTGTTGCCTACAAGGTGTCTTGTCACCTGTAAGAACATCTGTCATACTACCATGTCAATACCAGAGGGGAATTCCAAGGGAGACCATACATTATGGATCTAGAAGATCAAATTACATCGCTCAAAAAGAAGCGCGATGCTGTCATTGTTGCGCACTATTACGTCAATAAAGATATCCAACGTGTTGCAGACTATGTAGGAGACTCATTTAAACTAAGCAAGATTGCTTCCACACTCGACAATCAGACCATTGTTTTTGCGGGTGTGCAATTTATGGGAGAAAGTGCCAAAATTTTGGCGCCTGACAAAACCATACTTCTCCCTGACCCTGCCGCAGATTGCCCTATGGCCCACATGGTCACTCAAGAATTTGTCGATGAGGTTAAAGCAACACAGGATGATTTAGCCGTTGTTTGTTACGTCAATTCAACCGCAGAAATTAAAGCATGGTCCGACGTATGTGTCACCTCGTCCAATGCTCTTGATGTTGTTTCTGCACTTCCTCAAAGAAACATCCTCTTTATTCCAGATCAAAATCTTGGTCAGTACCTTGCAGAACAACTTCCTGATAAAAACTTTATTTTTAACGATGGGTTCTGCCCTATCCATCAGGCCATTACAGCACAATCAGTACGTGATCTTAAGGCATGTCATCCTCACGCCCGTATACTTGCTCACCCTGAATGTAATGCTGAAGTTCGTGCTTTAGCTGACTACCTAGGTTCCACTTCTGGAATCATCAATGAAGCCATCTCGGGCAATGCAGATGAATATATCATTTGCACGGTAGAAGGAGTTATCTACGACATCGAAGAAGGCTGTAAGGATCAAGATAAGCATTTTTACTTCCCTACACCTGATAAGACCGCACACCATGGTTTTCATCATGCCTGCCCCCTTCACGCACAAGGGCCCTGTTGTCCGGACATGAGTGGTATCACGTTAGAACAAATTGTAGCCGCTCTTGAAGGTACTAATCCCCTATGTGAAGTAACGCTTGATCCTGATCTTGCTGAGGCAGCACGAGGATCACTTGTGCGGATGCTTGAACTTTCTCATTAGTGTCTCTCTATCTCTGTATCTCTGTATCTGAACATCTCTATAACGCATACGAAACCATAAAAGAAGGTACTATCAACTATGAGCCCTGAAATTACTACCGAATATGCTGATGTTGTCATTGCGGGAACAGGCGCAGCCGGTCTCTATGCCGCGCTTAATCTTCCTCGTTCTTACCGCATCATCATGGTTACCAAAACAACCGTTGAAGAATGCGACTCGATGCTTGCACAAGGCGGCATCTGTGTCCTTCATGATGAACAAGATTATGACGCCTTTTTTGAAGACACACTACGCGCAGGGCACTATGAGAATCGACATGAAAGTGTCGACATTATGATTCGTTCCTCTCGTGCGGTTATCAATGATCTTATTCGCATGGGTGTTCGTTTTGCCCGTGAAGACAATGGAGAGCTTGCCTACACGCGCGAAGCAGCCCATAGCCGTGCACGTATTTGTTACCACAAAGACATTACGGGAAAAGAGATCACTTCAACCCTCTTGCGCCATGTACAAGCATGCAGCAACATCGAAATCCGCGAGCATACTTCCATGATCGACATCATAGAAGAAGCAGGCGAATGCAAGGGATTGATTGCGCAAGACAACGAAGGGCACACCACCCGCATTATGGCTTCTGCTACCTTAATGGCAACCGGTGGTATTGGTGGTCTTTATGAGCACACCACCAATTACCCTCATCTTACCGGAGACGCACTCCGTATTGCGGCAGCCCATGAGATTGAACTCGAACACACCGACTATGTTCAAATCCATCCCACCAGTCTCTATACCACCAAACCCGGACGCGCATTTTTGATTTCTGAATCATGCCGTGGTGAAGGAGCAATTCTTCTCAACGCCCGCAAAGAACGTTTTACCGATGAACTTCAACCCCGCGATGTTGTCACTAATGCCATACATGCACAAATGGAAGAAGAGGGGTCAGAGCATGTCTGGCTTTCTTTTGAGCGAATCCCTGCTGATGAAATTCGCCAGCATTTCCCCACTATCTATGAAACATGTCTTGAAGAAGGCTACGATATTACCCAAGAACCAATCCCTGTTGTTCCCGCACAACACTACTTTATGGGCGGCGTACATGTAGACAAACATTCAGAGACAACCTTGCCGCGTCTTTTTGCTATTGGGGAAACCAGTTGCAATGGTGTCCACGGTAAAAACCGTCTTGCTTCAAACAGTCTTTTAGAAAGCTTGGTTTTCGCTAAACGCGCCGCTGAGTACAGCACTGCTACCTATACCTCTTCTCTCACGGGAACACCTGCTATCCTCACCGACGTTTCCGTTGATACCGCACTGCCAACAAGCACACCTGAAACTATCTATAGCCGCTAGGAAACTCTTATGGACTACGCAACTCTCACGCTTATTGCTGACAAGCACATTCGAGCTGCTCTCGCAGAAGATATGGATCATGGCGATATCTCCACATACGCTGTTATGCCCCATGCACGTGCAGGTGCTGTGGATCTCATCGCCAAACAAGATGGCATCATTGCAGGACTCGATGTTTTCGAGCACACCTTTCATATCCTTGATTCCAATACTCGGTGCGAATTCCTCGTTTCTGAAGGAGACAGGATCAGCAACGGTCAGCTTTTGGCTACACTTTATGGCGACATTCGCGTATTGCTTTCAGGAGAACGCACTGCTCTTAATTACCTTCAACGTATGAGCGGCATTGCAACCACCACACGCACTATTGTTGATATGCTTTCTGGCAGCAACACCACCCTTGTTGATACACGCAAGACAACCCCCGGAATGCGCGTTTTTGAAAAGGCTGCAGTGTTGGCGGGAGGTGCGACAAACCACCGATTTAATTTATCCGACAGCGTCATGCTTAAAGATAACCATATTGCAGCTGCAGGCGGCATTGCTAATGCGGTACGCGCCGCACGCGCTGTCGCATCATTTACCAGTATGATCGAAGTGGAGTGTGAAACGCTCGAGCAGGTTGAACAAGCATGTCAAGCTGGTGCTGATATTATCATGCTTGATAATATGGATATCCCCACTATGCATACAGCCGTCGCTCTGATTGGCACAGACGCTTTGACTGAATGCTCAGGCAACATAACCGCTGATCGCATCATGGCTTTACGTGATTTAGGTGTGGACTTCATTTCTTGTGGAGCGCTTACTCATTCGGCTGGTATTTTAGATGTAAGTATGAAGCATTTACGTGAGGAGTGATGAAGCCCGTATGCCTATAGCTAACACTGAGCGTCGCGAAGCAATTCTAAAAGCTCTTTCGCAGGCTGAACATCCTCTTTCCGGCTCCGCGTTAGGTAAATTAACGGGAGTCACACGCCAAGTGGTAGTACAAGATATCGCCCTTTTACGTAATTCTGGATATGCCATCGAAGCTACTGCCCGAGGTTATGTGCTTGCCTCACCCCAAGAGATGCCTACCCGCGTTTTCAAAACACGTCACACTCAAGATCAAACAGCTGACGAACTAAATCTTTTTGTCGATCACGGGGCTACCGTTGTTGATGTCTTTGTCAATCATCGCACCTATGGACGCGTTGAAGCACAGCTAGGATTAAAAAATCGTCGTGATGTTGCGCGTTTTCTTACAGAACTAGAGTCAGGCATCTCAACCCCGCTTATGTCCCTTACCAGCGGATATCATTTCCACCATATTGCTGCTGAATCTGAAGAGATTCTCGATGAGATTGAACAGGCCTTACAGGATAAAGGCTACCTTGTAGAATATACGGCTTTCGAGCTTGAAAACTTCTAACCATCTCTCGCTCGAAAGCCGTAAAAACGTTCATTATTTCTTTGTGTATCTTTTTAACTCGGTAGAGCTTGCTTCTCTATAGTCTAGTTCTGTATAACCCTTTTGAACCACACATTAGAGCATATGAGCGCGCAACTCTTCCCCCGTTAGAGGAGATAACTGCGCAGGCGCAATGTCGAACATAGTGCGACAACCTGATTCGCCTGCCTGTGCCATGCGATATACGGCACGAGCAACAGCTGCCAATACTGAACCAGTAAACTCAGGATTAGAATCAAGCTTTAAAGAAAATTCAATAACGTGCTTGTTAGTCCCATCGCCCGTTGAACCGGTACGAATAACTGATCCGCCATGAGGAATACCAGCATGATCACGATCAAGCTCTTCCTGGCTAATAAAGGTTACCGTTGTGTCGTACTCATCAAAGTAATTAGGCATTTCCACAATCTGCTTTTCAATAGCTGCTTTATCAGCACCCTCTGCTGCAACAACGTAGCACTCACGCGTATGCTTTTGGCGCGTAGTAAGCTCAGGATTTTCTCCGGCACGCACCGCATCGAGCGCCGCAGGAACAGGAACGGTATACTGACGCGCGTCAACTACGCCCTCAATACGACGAATTGCATCTGAATGACCTTGAGAAACACCACGACCCCAGAAGGTATAGTCAGAACCATCAGGCAAAATGCAGTTTGAGTACAAACGTGCAATTGAGAACATGCCTGGATCCCATCCGCATGAAATACATGCCACATGATCAGTTTCTTTTGCAGCAGCATCAACATTGGCAAAGTGAGTAGGAATTTTTGCATGCGTATCAAATGAATCCACAACATTGTAGAGCTTAGCGCATGCAGGGGTTTGTTCAGGCAAATCCGTTGCAGAGCCACCACCAAGGATCAACACGTCAACATCATGAACATGATCAGCGAGGGTATCTGTTGAATACACCTCAACACCCGGAGTTGCTGGCGTAATTGTCGCAGGATCACGACGAGTAAAAATAGCGACCAGCTCCATATCCTTATTGTGAGCAACAGCGGCTTCAACACCACGACCTAAATTGCCGTAGCCCATAATGGCGATACGAATCGTTTCCATTACAACTCTCCTATTTTTTTAGTAAACCTCTTGCATATAGTAGTCTAGCGTTCCCTCTTTTTCTTGATAAGAACAAGAGCAGGATTTAACCAATCGTTAATGAAAATCAACCCCAAAACTACACTCAAAACCACACTTAAAACCGTGCTCAAAACTACGCTCAAAACCACACCCAAAGCTACCTTAAAGATATTCTCTTATTAGATGACGATAGACTATCTTTCTATTTGAAAAGATGCAAAAAGCGCTACCATAAAAGGTGCGTCTATTTTGGACACAAGCAGAGTGACGGTATATCGTTTCGCGAGGTTATCCTATGAGTTTTGATATTGTTGAGGCAGTCGGGCAGGCAGTTGAAAATCAAATCCCTCACGAACCTCAAACGGCACGCAATATCTTAACTGCGGCCTACGGATGGGTTTTGGTGTCAGGCAAACTCCAACGAGCACACACGTATGCAAGTGCGGTAGAGCGGTTTAATGCTGACATTGCTAAAACGATTGTTTCAACTTTTACTAAGCCCCAAAACTCTGTATTAATCAACATCTTCTTGCCTGCAGAAATTCTTGCAGGCATGCACGTCACGCCGATGTTTCCCGAAGTTATTTCAGCATATGTTGCCAACACGCGCTGCTGCGGTGTTTTTGCAGACTACGCTGAAGGGAACAATGTTCCTGAGAGTTTTTGTTCCTATCACAAGACCATGATAGGTATGGCCGAATCCAATGTATTGCCAGCGCCACGCCTCATAGCAAATACCACCCTCGCCTGTGACGCCAATCAGGTATCGTTTAGGCGATTGGCTCATCGTTTTGGTGTGCCTCATTATGTTGTTGATATCCCCCACACACCCAGCGAGCGTGCAGTCGATCACGTTGAGCTGCAACTTTATGAGCTTATTGCCACTATGGAGGATGTCTTTAAACGCCCCTTTGATGAAGAAGCATTCATGAGAGCAGTAGCAACATCAAATGAGACCATCGAACTTATGAAGGCATATCGTGCGCAACGCTCTGAAGTTACCCTTCCTACTACCACGACAGGTGAGTTGCTTGAAATGATGGCAACCCACTTAATGCTGGGCCAACCTTCCGCTAAACGCTATGCGCAAGACTTGCTTGATGTTTCCCAGCGCGCGCCTCGTCGCACTACAACAGACCAATCAACACCTCATAAACCCCGTATTTTCTGGATGCACACGCTCCCTAACTGGCAGCTTGCCATGCGCGATTTATTTGATGGGGCCAACGCTCATGCTGAACTTGTCGGTAACGATATGACCTATGACGCTTTTATAGAGCTTGATCCATCTAATCCCGTTCGCTCTCTTGCCCAACGCATTGTCTACAACCACTTCAACGGTAGCGGTAAACGCCGTATTGAAACAACACTTGCTCAGGCAAAAGCAGCAGATGCCGATGGGATTATCGTGTTTTGCCATTGGGGATGTAAACAAACCTTAGGTATCTCTCAACTCGCAAAAACAACCTTTGAATCCCAGGGCTTTCCAACCCTTGTCCTTGATGGAGATGGGTGTGATCCACGTAATGTTGCGGATGGACAGATGGTCACACGCGTAAATGCCTTCATCGAGCAGTTAGGAGGAACCAGCCGTGGCTAACACTACCAACACAACTCATACTGCTATACAAGACACAACACGTTTGCCTGGTCGCCCTACCTTGGGTTACACCTGCAAATACACTCCGGTTGAGCTCTTGCGTTCTTTTAGCGTTGACCCCGTGCTGATTGACGGAGAAGAGACCAATTTCCAGCAGGCAGAAGAGCTCACCCATGCCAATGTTTGCTCACACGCAAAAGCACTTATCCAACAAGCTGATGCCTATAGCGAAATCATTTTGACAGATTGTTGTGACTCTATCAGACGCGTTAACGATGTTCTTGAATTTAAACAGTCCCACGATTATTTACGCTTGCTCGATCTTCCTCATGAAACACATGGATGTGCAATTGATCGCTTTGCTGAAGAACTCCTTGAACTTGCAAACGACTACGAACGCTATTGCAAAAGACCATGGAATCGTGCAGCGTTTATCGCAGCATGTCGCGCTCAACATGATGATACAGAAGCGCTTACTGAAATGACAAAACCCTTTTATGCCGTTTTAGGCGCCCGTATTAGCCCTGAGCTTTTTGCTTATATGCAAGCAAACCTTGCACTTCCTATCATCAATCTCACGTGTAGTGGTAATCGTCATTTGGAAGCATTGCCTTCTGAATACGAAAACGCATCACGTGAAGAATTGTTACACTGGTATGCAGGAGCACTTTTGCGCATGACACCCTGTATGCGCATGGCTGATATTTCTGGTCGTCGTGTCTTGACGGAACATCCCTATTTGAAAGGCATTATTTACAACACGGTCAAGTTTTGCGATTTTTATGGGTTTGATTACGAGAATCTACGCTCCCAAACTGACATCCCCTTATTGAAAATTGAGTCCGACTTTACCCCTATGCCGCAAGGACAGCTAGCTACGCGTCTTGAGGCATTTGAGGAATCGCTCGCCTACACCCCATCGCATACACAAACCGCAACACACGCACAGACAACCGCCTTAAATTCATCCCTCTCATCGGTATCACCGACAGTGTCTCGTGCATCATCACAAGGAGAAAACATCATGGCTCACGATACAACCCCCACCATTAACCCTCATGGCACCTATCTTGCTGGTATTGATTCGGGATCAACCACAACCAATATGATTGCACTTAATCAGTCTGGAGAAATTGTTGCACGCGCCATTGTTCGTACCGGTGCTAAAGCGCAAAATGGGGCACGTGCTGCATTTAAAGAAATCCAGGATCAACTAGGCGCTACTCCCGAAGACTTTAAAGCAATCACCGCCACAGGCTATGGGCGCTTTAACATCCCCTTTGCCACCGACACCAAAACTGAAATCACCTGCCATGCAAAAGGGGCACACTTCTTAAATCCAGAGATCCGCACCATTGTTGATATTGGCGGGCAAGATTCCAAAGTAATTTGCCTTGATGAGACCGGTGCTGTTTCAAACTTCATCATGAATGACAAATGCGCTGCAGGCACAGGCCGCTTTTTAGAGGCTATGGCACGTACCCTTGAAGTTGACCTACCAACACTTTCTGTTGCAGGGCTTACGTGGGATAAAGATATCTCAATCTCAAGTATGTGCACTGTTTTTGCTGAGTCTGAGGTTATCTCGCTTATCGCTGACAATCACTCCGAATCTGACATTGCCCATGGCATCAATAAATCTATTGCCTCTCGTACCGCTTCTATGGTAAGTCGCGCTAAAGGTAGTGCTCCCTTTATGATGACTGGTGGCGTAGCACGCAATAAAGGTGTTGTAGAAGAACTTGAACGCAAGCTCGATGCATCACTTTTTATTGCAGAAAACCCCGATTTATGTGGTGCACTGGGTGCAGCACTTTTTGCACTTGAAGAAAACTAAGCATTAACCCTTAAGGACACTATGCGCTTTTTACACCTTGCTGACCTCCATTTAGGAAAGCAGCTAAATGGCTATTCGCTTGTCGAAGACCAGGCTTACATTCTCAAACGTATTGTTGCGCTTGCTCAGGAATATGCTGTTGATGCTGTTCTTATTGCAGGCGATATTTACGATCGTGCGCTTCCTTCCGCAGATGCCGTTGAGCTTCTCGATACCTTTTTGACCGATCTTAGCACGGCAAACATTACCGCAATCGCTATTCCGGGAAATCATGACTCCGCTCAACGCCTCAGCTATGGAGCAGAACTTCTTGCCGCACAAAATATTTACCTAGCACGCCCCTACACAGGTGCACTTCATCCCATTACTCTGACCGATGCGTATGGCGATGTAATCATCTGGCCCATTCCTTTTATGCGCCCCGCACAAATTAGACCGTATCATGACGATGAGGAATTTGGCTCTGACTATTCCGCAGCACTCAAGGCCATGCTCGCAACAGCACCCTTTAACCCTGAAGCACGCAATGTTGCACTCGTCCATCAATTAGTTGTATCAGGATCACTCTCACCCGAAATGAGTGACTCTGAAATTACGTTGGGTACCCTTGAGGCCGTTGACGCAAGCGTATTTGATCAGTTTGATTATGTGGCACTCGGACACATCCATCGCCCGCAACGCATTGGACGAGACACCATGCGCTATGCGGGATCTCCCTTAAAGTATTCCGCCTCTGAAGCGCGCTACCCTAAGTCAGCTGTACTAGTTGATATGAAGGAAAAAGGAACGCTCACCTGTGAGCTTCTTCCCCTAACGCCTCTCCATGATGTGCGCGTTATTACCGGACCGCTCCATGAACTTGTTGCACCTGAAGTGATTCGAGCGGGTGATACGCACGATTATGTTTATGCCCAAATCACCGACGACACCTTACCCCTCAACGCACAGACAGAATTGAGGCAAGCCTACCCTAACCTGATTGGTCTTGAGCATCGTATTCTTGCAACCACGTTTGATGCTGAGCAGCCTCTTGTTGTACAGCCGACTGAAATGCGTGATCCTCTTACGCTTTTTGAACAGTTCTATTTCGGACAAAACCAATGCGAATTAACCGATGACGAACGCAGCATAGTTATTGAGGCACTTTCTGAAACCTGTCATCAAGACCACTCATGAAACTCACTGCAAAACTCATCCAAAACCCATCGTAGGATTTTCTAGAAACGAGTTCGTATATGAAGCCGTTAACCTTAACTCTTTCCGCTTTTGGACCTTACGCTCATAAGACCACGATCCCTCTTTCTGATCTTGGTGATTCAGGGCTCTATTTAATTTGCGGCGACACAGGATCGGGTAAAACAACCATTTTTGACGCAATTGTTTTTGCGCTTTACGGAGCACCCTCAGGCGATGACCGTTCCGCTAATTCTCTTCGTTCTGACTTTGCTGACCCCTCAACACCCACCTTTGTCGAACTCACCTTCAGATACCAAAATAGCCTCTACACCATAAAGCGCAATCCCGCTTACCGTCGTCCCAAAAAGCGTGGTAGCGGCTTTACCGATGAGGACCCTTCAGCAGAACTCACCCTCCCTGACAAAAGCGTTATTACCGGCACCACCAACGTCACCTCATATATTCAAGACCTTCTTGGATTTAGCCGTGATCAATTTATGCAAATTGTCATGATTGCACAAGGGGAGTTTCGTCGCCTTTTGACTGCCAACACTACAGAACGTGGCGATATTTTACGTAAACTTTTCAACACTGAATTTCTAACGGCGTTTCAAGAAAATCTCAACACCCGTGCTAAAACGCTTAAAAATGCTTTTAAAGACTCCCTTTACACGGTCACCCTACTCGCTGACCAGGCCTCTTTTGATGAAGAAAGCGATGAGGCTTTTACGCTTGCTACTCTAAAAACCAATGAAGGACTTACCGCAGGAGTTCTTATTGACGCATTGGCCAAACAACTCGAACGCGATGAGCGCAAAGTACAGCAAAACCAAGAAACGCTCGCTTCTCTTACCGCTACTAAAGATCAGCTTTCGCTCACTCTTGAAAAGACAAAACAACGTACCGAACTAATCACAGAGCTTAACGAACTTAATGAACACCTAGCTCAATCGCTGCAATCTGTTGCCGATGCCCGCACAAAACTTGCCGAGTTCGAACAACAAAAACCCAATCGTGATCAAAAAGCAAAAGAGCTTACCACCCTCGAGCTCCAAGAACAGTATTTTACCTCGCGCGACAAAGCCGCCCGCGCTCTTGCCGCCAATCAGGAAGCACAACAAAAAACACATGAGCAATACCAACACAAAACTGATGCGCTCTGTGCCCTTGAAGACAAGCAAGCACAGCTCCATACAGCATGCGAGCACTACGCTCAAGCTCCTATCCTCTACGAACAAGCCTCTGCACAGCTTGCAAGAGTTACGCAAGCATTGCATGAAGCACAGACCTTAGAAGCGCGCTTTGTACAACTTGAACGTGACGAATCTGCACGCGATGCAGCACAGGCACACTGCACAGAAATCAAAGCACGCCTCACTGCCGAAGAGGCAAAACGTGATGAACTAAATCAAGAATATGCCACACTTACTCACCATATTACTCAACAGCTAGAACTTCCTATCGCCCTTGAACAAGCAAAACAAGCACTTTCAGATGCAACCCGCAATCACACTGCCCTACAAGATACCAACCGCGAACTTGAACAAATAAAGCAATCGCTTACCCAAGCTGCTGAAAAAACAGCACAGGCGCAAGCAACGTATGAATCACTGCGCGATGAAGCTCAGCGCCTTCACGCTCATGCCCAAAAATTGCAGACACAGTATTTTGATAATTTAGCTGGTGTGTTTGCTCAAGAGCTTAAACCTCATACCCCTTGTCCCGTTTGTGGATCATCTGAGCATCCCCATCCCGCTCAGCTTTCTCAAAAACAAATCCCGCCAACACAAGAAACAATTAAACAAGCACAAGCCGACGCACAAGTCGCTGATCAAAAAGCGCAAGATGCAGCAGCACAGGCAGCTGCCCACCACAGCGAGGAAGCCGCATTTTCCACCGCTTACGACAAAGCGCTTGAACCATTCGAGACCTCGCAACAATTTCTTGAGCGCATCAATGATGCCTCTTTGCAAGAAGAGCAAGCACGCAATGAGGTTGAAAGGCTTGTTATTGCAGTTGACCACCTCAAACGTGATCAAAAAAAGCAAACAGAACTTCAGGAAAGTTTGCAAATACAAGAGCACACAATAACCACGACACAAAATGAGCTTCATGCAGCTCAAACAAAAGTGACTGAACTTACAGCAGCCCTTGCAGCCGCAAAAGAGCATCTGCCTTTTTCAACCCACGCCGAAGCGCAGAATCATGTAGCAACACAGCGAGCTGAGTACGAAAAAGCGGCGGCGCAACTTGCACAACGAAAACAGGAACGCACGTATTACCAAACTGCATGCGAACAACAAGAATCACTGCAAACAGAACAAGCATCACTTACCCATGAGCTTGAAGCACTCTCGACGACACGAGCCAAGCAAGAACAAGAACGAGCAGCTCTGAGCGCAACGTATGACGAGCTCTCAACCCATATAACCTTTGATTCTATTACTGCACTCACCGTAGAACTTACCCAGATTAAAGAAGCTATAAACCAGTTTGACACCACCTATCACGTACTTCAAACATCATTTGCCGAGGCTCAAACGACCGTAACAACACAGCAAGCACGCAAAGAAGCGCTCACTGAGCAACTTGATCGCCTCAATGAGCACCTCGAGGCTATGGATCACCATGATCTTCTTGAGCGTCTTACTGAGACAACCCGCCACCTAGAGCAAACTAATGAGCAACTCGCGCACGTCAAAAGCCGTATTGTTCAAAACCAAGCAATTCGCACCAAAGTCGAGCACGAACAGGCAAAAACGCGCGATTTACAAGAAGCATATGCCGCCGTCGCCCGAGTTGCAGATACTGCCACAGGAAAACTTACAGACAGAGCGCGCCTTACATTTGAAACCTATATGCAAGGCTACTATTTTGATCAAGTGATTGCGGCAGCTAATGTACGTCTCGCGCTGCTGAGTAACCATCGTTATCAACTTGAACGACGTGCGATGAGCAGAAACGACAACGACCAGATAAGTGATAAGCGTCTAAGCGATAGGCGCCATATTGCGGGCCTTGATCTTGATATTCGTGATGCTTATACCGGAAAAACACGTGACGCCAATTCGCTCTCAGGTGGCGAGTCTTTTGAAGCGTCACTCAGTTTGGCACTTGGCTTATCTGATGTAGTACAAGCATATGCTGGCGGTGTCCAACTTGACACCATGTTTATTGATGAGGGATTTGGTTCATTGGATCAAGAGGCGCTACAAAAAGCAATTACCATGCTCAATACCCTTACAGGAAACAATAAACTTGTTGGTATTATCAGTCACGTCGAAGAACTTAAGACAAGCATTGAGCGTAAAATAGTCGTGAGCGCAGGTCGCGATGGCTCTACGCTCACTCTAGAAGTCTAATAAACATTCACCACGATTAAGAACTGTTCACTACAACGCACACGTGTTACCGGTAAGCAATACGTCTTAATGCTGTATTGCAAGTCAGAGATCTTAGTGGTGTACCTTTTTCATATAGATAGTAATTTGAGACGTATTAAACATTACCCCATCGCTCAGGCGGAATTGCTCAATACGCCACACACGAACACGACCACCATTGTGGAGCGGAGTCGCCACCGTCTCAATGGTGTCGCCCTCAAATACAGGAGCCAAATGAGTAGTCGTTAAATCAAGCCCCAGACCATTAACTTCATTAATGTCTGAATGAGCAGTTACGCACTCGCTTGCGGCATGTTCTGCCAAATACGCACTAATACCACCATGCAAAACACCATGTGGCTGCAACATAGCCTCAGTAACGGGGGTATGGAGCACATAACGATCAGGTGTGTCTTCAACAACTTGAACGTTGAGCATATCAGCGAGTTTCATACATACATCCTTCCCTGCAAAATTACGACACCCACGAGCGTCGTACATAATCTTTATTCACCACGCTCAATAAGCACAAACAGTATTCTTATAAGCCAAGAGCAGAAGCGTAGTTGTATTGTATCCTATAACCTTTTCGCGCAAGATTGAATCAAGGCTAGATGATCGTCTTGTTGAAACGATGGAATGAGCAAGAAAGAATACGTATGGCATCAGCAAAAAAGAAACAAAAGCAATCGCAATCATTACGCCAATTAGGGCAAACTATGAAATTAGAGCTCAGAGAAGCTTCTGTAGAAGACACTCAAACCTACGCTCAACGAGTATCTCCTGTACCAAAATGGCCTGAGCTTCTATTGGGTATCGCACTGGGAGCCATCCTTTGGTTCTTCACGCCAACTTCCGCCACCCTGTGCGTCTTTTTGGCTCTTGTTTGGTTTTGCGTTGTATTTCAGGTGCGCACAAACCATATCGCCTATATCTATCTTTTTATACTTGCTATCCTCGCCATCACACTTCAGGTTGAAGCAGCCGTCTGGTCGGGAAGTTATATGGGTACGTTTCTTTTTGCTGCCCTTGGCCTTATTGCATGTTCTGCCGTAGCAGTTGGTGCGTTCTCACTCGCGCAAGCAAACAAACTCTCTGGTATGTCTATTACGTTTGAAGATCTATCGCTTGTATGCATTGGAGGGATTGCGGCAGGGCCACTTGCTGCTGTGCTTGCCTTACTCGCTTTTGGGATCGCGTGGCTCTTTATCCGTTTTGCCCACACAGATTTTGTATCATTTTGTCCTGTGTTCGCTCTTTTATTAACGCTTTATCTTCTTCTGTTTTAACTACATCTATGAAAGATGGGGCAACCCTAAGAAGATGAGTGCAATTGGATAAAAAGCATCCACTTGCATAA